>JAEEVE010000038.1 GCA_016290765.1 Muribaculaceae bacterium | reverse complement strand
CAGGTCATTGCATTTCTTAACGGAGACATTCACCTGGAACCCACAGAGGTCGACACACGCGCTGAGTTTGCCCGTGCACAGGGGCAGTTCCCATACGACTTTGCCGACGTAAAGGGGCAGGAGAACGTCAAGCGCGCCTTTGAGGTGGCATGCGCCGGCGGACACAATATCCTGCTCGTGGGCAGCCCAGGCTCAGGTAAGTCTATGATGGCGAAACGACTGCCCAGCATCCTGCCGCCACTCACACTGAGCGAGGCTCTCGAAACCACCAAAATCCACAGTGTCGCAGGCAAACTGCCTGTCGGCACAACCTTGATGACACAACGGCCATTTCGCTCACCCCATCATACTATTTCACCTGTCGCCCTAGTCGGTGGCGGCAGCTACCCCACGCCGGGCGAAATCTCCTTGGCGCACAACGGGGTTCTTTTCCTAGACGAACTCCCAGAATTTCCAAGGTCAGTTTTGGAGGTGATGCGACAGCCGCTGGAGGACCGCGTCATCAGCATCAGCCGCGCACGTTACGCCACCGAGTACCCCGCCTCGTTCATGCTCGTGGCGAGTATGAACCCGTGTCCCTGCGGCTACTATGGACACCCCAAGAAACAATGCATCTGCACCGACTACCAGCGCGCCCACTATATGGGGAAAATTTCCGGGCCGCTGCTTGACCGAATCGACCTTCAGATAGAGGTTCAGCCCGTCGACTTTGACCAAATGTCCAGCAAAGCCCCCGGCGAGCCTTCTGCCGCCATCCGTGAGCGCGTCATTGCCGCCCGCGCCATCCAGGCCGAGCGGTTCAAACACGACAAGGGCATCTACTGCAACGCCCAGATGACCTCATCGCTGCTCCACAAACACGCCGAGCCCGATGCCGCCGGCCTCGAAAAACTCCGCGATGCCATGGAGCGCATGAACATGAGTGCCCGTGCCTATGACCGCATCCTCAAGGTCGCCCGCACCATCGCCGACCTCGAGCAGAGCCCCCGCGTCCAGCACCACCACATCATGGAAGCCATCGGCTACCGCAACCTCGACCGCTCCAGTTATTTCAATATGTAATGCACAAAGCATAATCTGTTAAAGATAATATAAATAATCAGTCTGGCGCACTATTTTTGTTCTTTGTAAAATTGCCCTGTATTTAAGGCAAAATGTGTATATTTGCAAGCACAAAACAAAGCAAGATGTCGTTTTTTACACGCAAATACCCAGTCTCACAAAGCAATATATTGCTAGATTGTGCCATGTATGGTGCCATCGTTTTTCTGATATTATATGTGCTGCAGCCGTTTGGAGTCAACATGTATAAGGGGAACAAGTTCTTGGTTTCACTGCTTTTTGGAGCAATCACATTTGGGTGCTGTTATCTGTTCGAACTTGCAATAAAACCGTTACACAAAAAAACATCTCCCTGGCTTGTTTGGCATGAGGCATTGTCGGTGTTGGCAAATGTCTTGTTTATAGGTTTCTGTAACTTCATCGCATGTTCATTATTATTTCACTATCCTATTTCCTTCAGCGTTTTCCTGCAGTTTCTTTATTGGACCCTTATTATAGGTATTATCATAACAGTTTTCTCGGTCGGTTTCAGCTATTATCGGCATCTTCGCAATCAACTGGAGAGTCTAATTGACAAGACCACAGAAGAGCAGACCGACGTGGTTGTCACCATCCATGACACCAGTGTAAGAGGGAACGACCTTCAGTTGCCCATTAACGACTTGCTCTATATCGAGGCACAGAAAAATAACGTATCGGTATGTTACATGAAAGACGACAAAGCACACACCTCAGTATTACACACCACATTGACATCTGTGCTCACCGACCTGCACGAGTATGAAAATATTTTCCAATGTCATCGTTCTTTCGTGGTTAACCTGAACAATATCTCGTCGGCTCGGGGCAATTCAAACGGCTACCAACTCAAACTCGGCAATGACTCAACCATAATACCTGTATCGCGTACCTACGTGCCTAAACTCCGTTCTTTCATAGCTTAATCAATCATCCTTTTTTTTGTCATTCGTCAGCGGGCTTAGTTATCTGTCCGCGGTTCTAGCTGTCTGTCCCATAAATTTGGCAGGCCTAATTTTAGTATCTATTTTTGCGGCATGAAATTGCTGTTGACACGTCACATTTGATGTCGCTGACGACTTGCATTCTGACTGCACAAAATTGTCATTAATATATTTCAAATAATAAAATCATCTGAAACATATGGGACCTATACTTTTTATCATCTTGGCTGCTTTAGAAATCGTGCTCGCAGTAAGAGCGTGCCGAAGCGAAAAAGAAAAGAAGCAATGGCGTAAAGAACGTTTGATAGTTCGTACAGCACAGGTCATACTCGTCATTGTCACGATGCTGGTAGTAGGGCAGAAGTGGCGTTTCGTCCCCATTTTGGGCTTACTGGCAATACTGCTTATTGTCGCTGGAGCGAAAGCACTCATCATGCGGAACAAGGACGACGGCATGAAAAAGAAAAGCAGTGCGATTGTCTCCTGTGTACTTAACATTGTACTCATTGCACTGCTGCTCATCCCCGCCTTTGTATTCACTGGATATAACGGTCTGCCTGTCTCTGGCAACCACAAGATTGCTGAGACGTCTGCTATACTTATCGACAGATCCCGCCATGATATCTTTGAGCAGGACAGAAGTTTTCGCGAGGTGCCAGTACACATCTATTATCCCGCCGACGGCTCTGCGAAGGGATGCCCTCTCGTTGTTTTCTCGCATGGTGCCTTCGGCTACTATCAGAGCAACACCTCAACTTATATGGAACTGGCGAGCAATGGCTACGTCGTAGTCGCGCTTGACCATCCGCATCACGCTTTTTTCACGAAGGACACTGATGGCAATACCGTTATCGTAGATAAGGATTTTATGAACACTGCCTTGTCACTCGGCGATATAACCGATGCGCAGGAGGAGTATAAGATATATACGCAGTGGATGGAGCTGCGCGTGGCAGATATGAGTTTCGTGCTTGATGAACTTAAAGCAGCTGTTCAGTCTAGCACGTTGGACAAGAGTTGGTTCATCTCAGGTATAGACAGCGACGCTATCAGTTCCGTGCTTGGAATGATTGATATCTCGAAAATAGGCGTAATGGGCCATTCCCTAGGTGGTGCCACCGCAGTAGCTATAGGCCGAGAACGTAGCGATGTGTCTGCCGTCATAGACATTGATGGTACTATGCTTTCAGAGTATACGGGCGTCATAGACAATGAGCTTGAAGTCCGCGACGAGCCCTACGATGTGCCAGTGCTTGAATTCGTTAATTGGAATAGCTACTCCTTGCTGCCTGAATATCGCAAAGAAGGCAAAATATACCCGAACGATGTGCTAATCCGTAATGCCGCTGAGGGTTTCTCTGCCACATTGCGCGACACGCGGCACATGGACTTTACCGACCTTCCCCTTCTTTCTCCCACGCTTGCGAATCTGCTTGGTGATATGGGTAGTGGCGATCGCAGCACCGAAGAGTCAATGATGATAGTCAACTCTCTTGTTTTGAAGTTTTTCAATTGCTATCTAAAAGGCGAAGGCACCTTTACAGCACAAGATATTTATTGAGACAAACGTACCATTGGCGACCTTGACGGCACCATCACCGTCCGCACCCACCACATCATGGAAGCCATCTCCTACCGCAACCTCGACCGCAACACTTGCTTTAATATGTGAAAAAATGGAGAGCTTATGATTTCTTGTGGGATAGTTTTTGGGAAATGAGGTTGAGGGCCCAGCCCACGCCTAACGCGCCCAAGGCATAGGCCATCGAAATGCCTGCATTGATATAATGGCTGTTCTCGGCGGCGGGTTCATTTGGATCAAATTGCCCGAAAATAAGATACATTACAGCGTCTAACGCGAAGATAATGAACGCATGGACAATGATTACGCGCCACAGTGTGCCCCAAATGCCATAGCCGAACAGTTGCTTGTAGGCAATCACATAATAAAGCAGCAGTATAGCCCATGAGACATAGAAATAGACCACATAATTAATCAGCAGGAACGGCAGCAATATGATGAACGACAAGACCAGATTAAGCACACATAAAAACACCTGGATGAAAAAGCCTTGAGGCAAAGTGTGGCGGGTGTTACGAGGCGCATCGCGAAACAAGACCCATGTTGGCAAAATGCCCAAAAGTGCAATGAGAAAGTAGGTCCACGCAAAATGCGTCCTGTTCCAGTTGTCAAAACCCTCAGAGGTTTGTCCACCATAGACATCAAAAGCATCGCCAAACAACAAGGGCATGAGCCAATAAACTATAAGCGCAACTATCACCGAGACGAAAAACAGCATCTTCACCGGCGGAAAACTCACCTGCCGCTTGCCACCGATGTAGTCGCTTATCAGGTGACCTGGACGCAGGAATAGATGCAAAATCGATCGGGGCATGGAACGTGACCCTAAGCCCCAGATGTCCATGAAGCTCTGCCTGACGCTGCGCCAGTCGATAAGCCCTTCGCCTGCCTTTTGAGAGCAATAGGGGCAGTAGTTGCCTGTGAAGTCGTGCTCACAGTTTTGGCAATGCTGCACTTCATTGCTGGCAAATTCATAATCGGCAGGTGACAGTTGCCAGCGGTTGAAATGGTCATGGTTTTCTCTTTTTTGTGCTTGATTCATTGTGTTTTGTCTTTTCAGTTGTGCAAAAATAACCATTTTTTCACCATTCAACGCAATTCTGGCACAAAAACCCACAACCAATACCCCCAAAACCCACTTTTTGGTCAGATGAACGATTTGGGTTTATTGCACAATTTTATGAAGATTATTTGCAAAATCCAATATTCTTTTGGACATTTGCAGGCAAATTGTGCCGGCTTGGCCTGACTACCGGGTCGGCTCACATGAGTGACGTAAACCAGAATGGGCAACCCCAAACAGTTATCATGACGACAGACAGTAACGACAATCATCAAAACAATAACAATGTGGTAAGTCAGGCCGATTTGACCGAGGTGCTCGAAGTGGCATCTAAAGCCGGCCACATATTGCTGGAAAATGGTGCTGAAATATCGCGTGTAGAAGACATCATGAGCCGCATCGCATCGCATTTTGGTGTGGACTCGGGCAATTTCTTTGTCCTCTCTAACGGCATTTTTACCACGGGCCACGCCAACAAGGTATCGAGGTCGGGAGGTCAGGCTTCAACCTATGCCAATGTCGAGTTTATACCGCTCAGGGGCATTCAGCTGTCGAAGGTGGTGGCTGTAAACCGTTTGAGCTACGATATCTCTAATAACAGGACAGGACTTGCCGAGGCGCGTGAACGGCTCGAACGTATCAGTGCAGCGGCACCAAAACCCTTCTGGGAGCAAATCCTGGGTTCGGGACTGGGTGCCGGGGGCTTTTGCGCTGTGTTCGGTGGCGGTTGGAGCGACTGTGCTGCAGCCCTTGTCGTGGGGTTGTTGCTCTACGTCTTCGTTCTGGGCGTGAGTGGCCGTTATCTGTCGAAGATTGTGGGCGGTATTTGTAATGCGCTGGTGGCAACGCTGCTGTGCATCCTCTTTTGGCGTGTCGGATTTGGCGATAGCCTTGCCAATGTGATCATTGGTGCCATTATGCCGCTCATCCCAGGGGTGCCGTTTGTCAATGGTGTCCGTGACTTGGCCAACTCCGACTATCTTGCCGGCTTTACACGGCTCACCGACGCTATGCTTGGATTCTTCTGCATTGCCGTAGGTGTGTCGCTTGCTTTTATCTTCGATAGTTCTCTGCATGGGGGCATGTTGAGCCTGTCCATGACCGTAAATCCGCAGACGTCCAGCGTGCTGCTGCAGGCACTGGCAGCCTTTATAGGCACTGCAGCGTTTGCCTTGCTGTTTGGTATCGACCGCGAGCACTATGTGCCCGCAGGCGTGATTGGAGCCATTGGCTGGGCCTTGTATCTTATATTGGTGCGGTGGTGCAGTGCTTCGCCTGTAGCTGCCACCCTTGCAGCTTCAACCTTGGTGTGCATCCTGTCGCGCATCGCCGCTATCCCCTTCCGCATTCCGGCCCAGGGTTTTCTGCTTTGTGGCATTTTCCCGCTAGTTCCCGGTGCTGGCATATTCTGGTTTACCTATTACTTGACCGACTCGCAGTTCGACCTGTCGATGCAAAGTGGTTGGATGGCGAGCAAGGTGGCCATCGCCATTGTCTTGGGCATCATCATAGCCATGGAACTGCCCCAACGCCTATTCTCACATAATCACAGAACCCACTGATATCAGCGGGCTCTGCATATTGAAAATAGTAATCACTCTATCTCGTGCGTGTACAACCGAAGCGCTTGTCACTTGTACAAGAAGCGCTTGATGCTCATTTTGGGTGTTTTCTCAAAGGGCTTATCGACCAGCACCACCTTGGCAATTTTGCTGTAGTTAGGCAGCGATTTGTTGGCCTCGTCGCGAATTGTGGCGGGAATCATCCACCTTGCGATGTTGTCGATATCTTCGGGAATTTCAGGATATACCAGAGCCACAATCTTGCCGTCACGGTCCACCACCACACATTCGCTCACATACGGGTTGTTGTTCAGCACGGCCTCTATTTCCTCGGGATAGATGTTCTGGCCCGATGAACTGAGAATCATCGATTTGATGCGGCCGCGAATGAATATGTTGTTGGCCTCGTCAATCACGCCCAGGTCGCCGGTGCGGAACCAGCCGTCGGCGGTAAATGCCGCGGCGGTGGCTTCGGGATTCTTGTAGTAACCAATGGTGAGGTTGCGGCCGCGTGCCTGTATTTCGCCCGCTTTGTTCACGGGGTCATCAGAGTCGATGCGCAGTTCGTGGACAGGTTTTCCGCACGAGCCTGGCACAAATCTAGTCCACCATTCATAGCCCAGCAGTGGGCAAGCCTCGGTCATGCCGTAGCCCACCGTGTAGGGCAGATTCATCTTCTTGAAGCAGCGCTCGGCCTCGGGATTGAGTGCCGCACCGCCCATGATGAAGCAGCGCACCTGTCCGCCAAAGACGGCTAAGATGGTTTTGCGTATAGTTCGGTAAATCACTTTTTTCATGCCCGGAACGGCCAGCAGCATTCTTCTCTTCTTGAGTGCCGGTTTAATGGAATTGGCATAGATTTTCTCCATCACCAGCGGAACCGTGACCACCATGTAGGGCTTCACGCTGCGCATAGCCTTGAGCAGCGTGGTGGGCGACGGTGTCTTGCCCAGGAAATAGACGGCAACGCCATCTACATTGGGGTGGATGAACTCGATGGCCAGCCCGTACATGTGTGCCAGAGGAAGCATCGAGACAATGGTCTCGCCAGGTGTATTCGGGAACTGCGTATTGGCAAAATCGTCGATGTCGGCCATGGCTTCGTAGGTGAGCATCACTCCTTTGGGGTTGCCTGTGGTGCCCGATGTGTAGTTGATGATGGCCAACTCTTTCAGGTTGTCGGTGAAAAAGGATACATGCTCGGGTTTGAAACCATCGGGGTATTGTTCTTCAAAAGCCTTCTTGCGCTCCTCCCATGCCTCGGCCACAAGTGCATCTTGCTGCCATAGCAGATTGCTTTTCTTCACATTAATGGCCGCTTTGAGCGAAGGCGTGTCGTCGGGATTCATCTTGGCCCAGATGTCATCATCGACAAACAGCACAACACTGTCGGAATGGTTGGTGAGGGTTGATACATTGTTGGGGTGGAAGTCGGCCAGCAGTGGCACCGCCACGCGGCCATTGGCATTGATGCCCCAGAAGGCCATCGCCCATCGGGCCGAATTGCGGGCGCAGATGGCTATTTTATCGCCTTTGTTAATGCCTGCGGCTTCGAAAAAGATTTTAAACTGTTCTACGTTTTTTGCAAGGTCGGCATAGGTGAATGAGTCGCCCTCGTAGTCGCAAAGCGCCTTCAGATTCCAATGCTTGCGAATGGTTTCCTGCAGATTTTCCAGATAGTGTTTCATAGGTTTCCCGTTTTCAGTTTAACTCAAAAAACAAAGATACAATTTTTTTTGTAAATCCCTGTATTTTAATCCAGTTTTTTCATAATTCCTTAAAAAACAAGGCAGGCACCCTGCGTTGTGAGGATGCCTGCCTGTATTAAGCCTGTAGCTTGAATGGAGCTAAGCCATTAGCGACGGCGTGCCCTTCTTGGAGCATTCTGTCCGTAATTGTCCCATTTCACACACCAGATGCAGTAACGGTCTTTGTTGCTGTTGGACTGTGTGGGCGAGAGATTGGTGAATTTCACCTTGAGTGGACCAGGTGTGCTCACTTGGAGGTTGCTTTTATAAGCCATGAAGCGTTCAGCTTGAGGCTCATCGATGGTGAAGGTCTTGAGCACGCTATTGTTCTGGTCGAGAATCTCAACCTTAAACTTCACGCCATTGCTCTCAGTCATCGAGAAACCATACTTGAAACTCAGAACACCGATGCCATCGGGAATGATGGGCGACTCGATGGTGCCCACAGCACTGGTCTTGCCGTTCATGTTAGCTGCCATGCCATAGCTGCCAGTAGTGTCATTATCGATAATATACTTGTAGACGGGGTTAGCATCTGAAGCACCGCCCATCGACAGGCTGCAGTTGGTGGCTACCCAGCCGTTTTTCGAAGTATAGGTGCCGAAGGTGGCGGTGGGTGTGCCGTTGTTCATGGTGATGAAGTCGTCGCGAGTGGGAGCGGCGGCGGGACCAAGGCCGAACTGCACATCATCGACGCACCAGGTTGCATAGTTGGCATCCTGTTTAGCCTCGAAGCGGAAGCCCACGTAGTAGCTGCCATCGGCAAACTCGCTCAGGTCGAGGTCGCCCGACTCAACCCACGAACTGTAGCCGCTTGCGGGAGCAACTGCAATGGCGGGATTGAGCTGCACACGCTTGCTGGCAGTGGTCGGGTCAAGGCTGTTGAGCACATACACCTCGAAGTGCGAGGTTGTGCTGCCATAACCGTTCACCTGTGTGCGGAATTTGAAGATCTTGCTCTTGGCATTCTTGATGTCGAGTGCCGGAGTGATGAGCCAAGCGTCGAAGGGTGGCTTGGTTCCCTTGTAACCTGTCATGGCTGCATAGCCGTTATTATCAAAGGATGTCTGGTACCACTTCTTGTCACCGCTTACAATCAAATTAGTCCAGCTGTCGGGCAGGGCGCTGTCGAAGCCTTCGTTCAGTTCGGTCACGCCACCGGTCACGATGGTCATGCGGTACTCTTCGCGGCTACCGCTGTTGCCAGTGATACCCGAAGTGTTCATGTAGCTGGCAAGGTCACCCTTGATGTAGATACCGGTCTTGTAGGCACCCTCGTTGTCACGCATGTTGGCCTCGGTGCGGAATGGTGTGTTCTGAGGCAGCGGAACCACGATGCACTTGGTATAGTCGGTCTCGTTGGGGTCGTCGGCAATCACGATGGTGTTGTCGAGGGTTGTGGGAGCGCCCCACTGGATATCGCTATTGCTGCTCACCGAGGTAACTTCGGGAGCCACAGCACCTACAATGTAACCGAATACCCAACCATTCTTGTCTTGATTCTGAGCCTCAATGGCTTCGGTCACGGTGTAAGGATCTTTCATCAGACCCTTGGTGCTTGTGGTGAAGCCGATACAGTCGTTTGGAGTGCGAATGTAGAGTTGCCAGGTGCCGCCAGTCGAGTTTGAGGCACTGGTATTGTAATAGCTGAGCAGACCCACAACATCGCCGGTGCCCATGGGCAGGATGTTGGCGCGGAAGTCGGCATAGTTGCTGTTGCGCATTACCAGTACATTGCCGTTGGCATCCTCGATGTTGCGGTTGGTGGTAGCACTTGCCTCGGCAAAGGTCACCGTGCCGTCGGCATCCTGGAATTTCACGTCGGTGAACTTCACAAGTTGTCCTTGCCACTTCTGGAAGCTCTCGGGAGTTTCCTTGAGCTGATCGATGGAGCAAGGAATCGTGTCGAGTGAACTCACGTCGGGCAGACCATTGATTTCAACCATGCTCTGGAACAGCTCCAGCGGCAGGAAGGTAGCTTCCCAAATGCTGCGTGCGGCATACCACTGCGGATAACCAATCTGCTGCTGACCGTTGTACTTGCCAATGAACAAATCCTTCATGGGAAGGACAATCTCCTGACCGATGCGGTAGGTGTTGTAGAGGCTGTTGCCATTAATTGAGATGGCGAGGCCGCCGGTCTCATCTTGGATGTAGAGTGTCTTGTAGATGTTACCAGACACGTCAGAACTTGACACATAGCCGTGAATCACGACGTCTTCCTTGACGGTGTCGATGTAGTTGTTCGCATCTTGCCAATACTTGGTCTTGAAGTCGGCTACAGTCATGTTAGGCTTGTGTTCAGCCGTAGGCACCACCATGGGGGGCGTGTCGAACTCGTCGCTGCACCCCACGGCAATGACCATGAGGAGCAACATGCTGAGATATAAATTAATGCGTTTCATAATGATATGTTGTTTTTGATATTATCTGTTTTATGGGTTAGAATCTCACGCCCAGATTCAAGAACATTTTGAAGCCCTGTGCGTAGTAGTATTTGTTAGGATATTTTGTGGTTGTGAAGTTCTTGTAGTCGAAACGGCCTTGCTGGTAACCACCGGTCTGGATGTTGCGGTTGTCGAGCAGGTTGTTGAGGTTCAGGTTGATGTTGAGCGAGGCGCGGCGGTTCAGGTAGATGACCTTGCCTATGCTCATGTTGATGACCAGAGCCTCGTTGAGTTTCTCCTGATTGGCGATATCCTTCATCTTCTCCACGAGTTCCTGCTCGCTGTAAACCTGAGTCCAAAGGTTGTCCATTGCCTCGTGGCGAATGGGCGAGAGGTCGACGTAGGCACGGTTCAGCCACGAACCGTTTATTTCAAAGAACCACTGGTGAGGAGCCGCATAGTTGAAGGCAATGCAGTAGGCCTCCTGAGGTGTGCCGCTCACATAGAAGTTCTTCAGGTATACCTGTTGCGTCACATCGGGTTGGGAGCCATTTTCATAGCTGCGGGTGCCGATGGGGCGGTTCTTGTACTGGTAACGGGCCAGGTTCATGGCACCGCTCACGGTAAGCGATGAGGTGAGATTGAACGAGAGACCGAGTTCGATGCCCTTGAACACCTTGTGTACATTGGTGAGTGCATAGTTCATGAAGGTGCTGTTCAGGTCGTCGTAGAACGAGGTGCGCTCGGTTCCGTGCTGCATGTCGGTATAGAATGCGGTGATCACGCCCTTGAAGTTGCGGTAGTTCCAGTTGTAGCTCACATCGCCCGAGTAGATGACCTCGCTGCGCAGGTCGCTGATCACATCGTCCTTGATGCGGGGCGACACATAGGCATTGTAGGGTAGCGGTGCACGGGTGCCGTAGTAGATGTGTGCCTGGAAGTTGTTGCGGCCATCAAGCTTGTAGGTGGCTCCTGCCTTGAAACCGGCGTTCACAAACTCGTGGGTCACACCCTTGCCGTAGGAGGTTTCAGGAGCACGGCCATTGCGCATCTTACCGTCGCGCTGATAGGCGGTGTAGCTTGCCATCACATCATAGAAGAGGTCCCATTTGTGAAGATTGATGACAATCTGCTTCCAGATGTTGGCGCTATAGCTGTTGATATCGTAGTCATAACCGAAACGGTCGCCCTCAAAGATGCGACGGTTGGGGTTGTTCAAGTCGTTCTGGGCAAGGCTGGCGTCGGCGGGGAAGTCGCGTTCGGCAAATTGGTCCACGTCGCTCCAGTAGCGGCCGCCCAGCAGGTCCTTCATCGTCTTGTAGTAGGATGCACGGGTGTAGTTGGCACCGATACCGCCCTGGAGCGTCACCTTGTCGGTGAGGCGTGTGTTCAGGGTGGTGTTCAACTGCCAGCTGGCCTGGTTGCTGTGGCGTTTTTCAAGAATGAAGGTGGATCCCTTCTCCTCGCCGGTTTGGTCAGACATATAGTTGTTCAGGTAGTTGGTATTATAGAGTTCGTTCCAATTGATTTGGCGGAACGCTTCATCGGTCGTCCAGCGTTCGTAGTAACGGCCGAACGTCTCGGCATCGTTCTCGAAGTAGGAGGGCAGGTAGCGGTAGTAGTCGGGACGCGGGTCGCGCGCGTTATACCAGTTGAGCGCGCTCGAAGCGTAGAACGACTTGCGGAATGCAACACCGGTGTTCAGCGAGGTTCCCGTTTTGGGCGTCCATATCCAATTGATGATGGCAGTGGGGTCGAATGCGTCAACTACTTTGGCGTTGCGCTTCTTGCCTTCTTGCCAGCCCCAGTTGGGGTTATACAGGTTGTTGCCGGTCAGTTCATAGGCCTCCTCAAAGGTAGCTGTGTTGCTCGCGCGTTTGGTGGGGGCACCAAATGTGGTGATCGACAGACTGTGCCTGGGATTGAACTCCTTGGTGGCACTCAGGAAGTAGCCCCAGCTGTTATAGAACGAACCAGGAATCACACCTTCGTCGGCATAACGGCCCACAACGCTCAGTGCCAAGGCCCAGCCATGCTCGTTCATACCCGTACTGTAGGTAGCCATGCCACGCCACTTATAATTGCCGTTGGTATAGGCCACGCTGCCGCGGAAACCAGGGGCGAAGTCCTTGGCATAGGTGCGGATGTTGGTAGAGCCGCCCACATCGCTGAACCCGAAGTTCACCATGTCAAGACCCATGCCGATAGCCTTGCTGCGGAAGGCCTGGTTCAGACCACCCGTCATCGAGTAGTTGAAGCGGCCGCGCATGGCATCGTTGAAGTTCACGCCGTTGATGAAGGTCTGGTTATACTCACTGTTATAACCTCTCTGGCGGAAGCGCATGATGCTGAAGTTAAAGCTGGATGCCTTGTAGAAGGGATTGTCGCTGGCACCGGTCAGTGTGCCGATGGCTTGCGAATTACCCTCCTCATCTTCCAGTTGCGACTCGGTAATCTGCATTTCCTGGTTCAGCTCATTATAGCTGTCGCTCGAACTGAAGTCGGTTGCCGATACCCTGATGGTGCCCACGTTGTCGACCACGTCTTTAAAGATCTCAACGCCTTGCGACCAGTCCTTGAAGCCATAGCCGAACACCACGAGCAAGTCCTTGCCCGCCTCAGCTCCGGTGAGCAAGAAGTCGCCATCGGGGCCGGTGGTGGTCGAAACGCCCTGCTCGTCAAGAAGCACAGTGGCTCCGGCAATGGGCATTCCTGTCTTGGAATCAATTACCACACCTTTCAGGCCTGTTTGAGCCAAAACGCTCAAACTCACCATAAGTGATAGTAATAAAAGCAATTTTCGTTTCATAAATGATTTTGGTTTTATTATTAGTTTGTTTAATGCAAATAGTAGGAAAGAATTAAGTTAATTTTTATAATAAGCAGTTATTCTTACTTATCAAAAGTTCAAATTTAATCAATTATTTTTGAATTCTACATTTTTTAATACACTTTTTTCGCTTTGGGGCGTTTTTTTGTCAAATACAAGAAAAATCATTACTTTTGTAAGTTTGTTATTTATTATTTCTTGTCATGGCAAAAGACGCTCAATATACACCCATGATGCAGCAGTTTGTGGCAATGAAGGCCAAGCACCCCGATGCCATCTTGCTGTTTCGTTGTGGCGACTTCTATGAGACCTACGGCAACGACGCTGTCATTGCCAGCGAGATTCTTGGCATTACCCTCACGCGCCGCTCCAACGGCGCCAGTGCTGCCGCCAAGAACCTGGAGATGGCAGGTTTCCCACATCATGCGCTCGACACCTATCTGCCCAAACTCGTGCGTGCGGGCAAGCGCGTGGCCATCTGTGACCAGCTCGAAGACCCCAAGCTCACCAAGAAACTCGTGAAGCGTGGCATTACCGAACTGGTCACCCCTGGCGTGGTGGTGGGCAGCAACATCCTCGACCGCAAGCAGAACAACTTCCTCGCAGCGGTGCACTTTGGCAAGAAGTCGTGTGGCCTTGCCTTCCTCGACATCTCAACGGGCGAGTTCCTTGTTGCCGAGGGCAATGCCGACTATGTCGACAAACTGCTGGGCAACTTTGCTCCCAAAGAGGTGCTCATTGAGCGCAGCAACCGCAGCCGCTTTGCTCAGTCATTTTCCACCAAGTTTCTTACCTTCGAACTCGAGGAGTGGGCCTTTGCCCCCGATGCCGCCAACGAGCGCTTGCTCAAGCATTTCGGCACCCAGAACCTGAAAGGCTTTGGTGTCGATGCCATGCCTTGTGCCATCGTGGCAGCTGGTGCAGTCCTGCACTATCTCGATCTCACTCAGCATACCCAAATCAAGCATATCACCACCCTATCGCGCATCGAGGCCGATCGCTTTGTGCGACTCGACAAGTTCACAGTCCGCAACCTGGAGCTCGTTGCCACTATGGGTGAAGGAGGCAAGAGCCTGCTCGATGTGCTCGACAAGACGCTCTCTCCTATGGGCGGACGCATGATGCACCGATGGGTGCTCTTCCCGCTCAAGGAGGTGAAAAGCATCAATCGTCGACTCGACGTGGTCGAGTATTTCTTTAAAGATGTAGATGCCCGCCAGCTGCTCAAGGAACAATTGGAACTGGTGGGCGACATCGAGCGACTCATCTCAAAGGTGGCCGTGGGCCGAATCACACCACGCGAACTGGTGCAACTCAAGAATGCCCTCGTTGCCATTGGACCCATCAAGCAGATGTGCCTCGATAGCCATAACGACGTGTTACAGAGCTTTGGCGAACAGCTCAATCTGTGCCAGCTCATCCGCGACCGCATCGAGCGCGAAATCAATCCCGAAGCGCCCAACCAGCTCAACCGCGGTAACGTGATCAACAATGGAGTCGATGAGCAGCTCGACGAACTGCGCCTCATCTCCAGTTCGAGCAAAGATTACCTTTTGAAATTACAGCAGCGCGAGAGCGAAATCACAGGCATCCCCAGCCTCAAGATTGGTTACAACAATGTGTTTGGCTACTACATCGAGGTGCGCAACACGCACAAGGACAAAGTGCCCGAAGAGTGGATCAGGAAGCAGACGCTGGTCAGTGCCGAACGCTATGTGACCCAGGAACTCAAGGAATATGAAGAAAAGATTCTGGGTGCTGAGGAAAAGATTCTCATGATTGAGAATCGCCTCTTCACCGAACTGGTTCAGGCCGTTACCGAGTATATCCCAGCCATCCAGAACGACTCCACGCTCATCGCCCAACTCGACTGCTTGAGCGCCTTCACGCGCGTCTCTATCGAGAACCGCTATTGCCGCCCCGAACTGAATGACGGGCTCGACATCGACATTAGCGACGGCCGTCATCCCGTCATCGAGTGCCAGCTGCCACCGGGCGAAACCTATGTGCCTAACGATATCCTGCTGAGCAACGACGAGCAGCAAATCATGATTATCACAGGTCCCAACATGGCAGGTAAGAGTGCCTTGCTCAGGCAGACGGCCCTCATCGTGCTCATGGCACAGATGGGCTGCTTTGTGCCGGCACGCAAGGCGAGCATTGGCATCGTCGACAAGGTGTTCACCCGCGTGGGTGCCAGCGATAACATTTCGCTGGGCGAATCTACCTTCATGGTCGAGATGACCGAGGCGGCCAGCATCCTCAACAACCTGAGCGAGCGCAGCTTGGTGCTCTTCGATGAATTGGGGCGTGGCACCAGCACCTACGATGGCATCTCTATCGCCTGGTCGATTGTGGAGTATATTCACGAGTCACGCAGCCGTGCCAAGACGCTCTTTGCCACCCATTATCACGAGTTGAACGAGATGGCGAAGTCGTTCAAGCGCATTCGCAACTATAATGTGAGTGTCAAGGAAATCGACGGCAAGGTCGTGTTTTTGCGCAAACTGGTGAAGGGTGGCAGCGAACACAGTTTCGGTATTCACGTGGCGAAGATTGCCGGCATGCCCCCATCAATCGTGAACCGTGCCGACGAGG
>JAEEVE010000296.1 GCA_016290765.1 Muribaculaceae bacterium | reverse complement strand
CTTTTTGCTCTTGGCAGGAGTTGATGCGAGCCAGTTGGTCGGCATAGTAGGAGCGCACCTCCTTCTTCAGCATCGTGTTGGCGGCCAAGGGTTTGATGAACTCGACATAGACCTCGTCGCTATAATAGACTGCAGTGGGGTAGAACAGGCTCAGTTCGGCAGCCTGACCCACCTTGAGCAGGTTGGGCGTGTTGCTGCGGGCCTTGTTCATCAGGTCGCCAATTGAGGTCATCACCACGTTGCGGTTGGCATATTGGAAGAAGCCCACAAAGTCGCGGAACGCTTGCAGGAAGTCGTCATCGTTGGCAATGGGCTTACTGATGTCATAGTTGTCCCAGAAGTGTTGGCAGATGTAGTTGCAGCGGCCCTCAAGCGTCTGGCAGGTGTCGGGAGCCACAGGATAGGGGAACGGAGTCTTTGGGGCCTCGTCCTGAGCATTCACTGTTATGGCTGACAGTGAGAGAATTAGCGCACTGAGCGCACACAAAAATCGATGCATTTCTTGATAAAAAACTTTCCTTTATTTTATTTGAAACGACTAAATTACTGCAAAATTACCACATAGACCCTAACTGCCCCGTAAAATCTCACTTTCTGCAACATTTTTTAAGGAACACCGCCCATAAGTCAAGATGTTTTTGTAACTTTGCAATTCTCAATTATAATAGTTTTGCAGTTGAATAATATTAAGACTATCTTTCTTGATGTGGACGACACTTTGTGGTGGTTCACCCAGAATAGCAAGGTCGCCCTTGAGCAGACCTTCCATGACTATGGAGGGGACTACTGGACCTGCGACTACGACACCTTTCACAAGGTCTACCTGAAGCACAACGAAGTGTTGTGGGACCAGTATCACCATGGGCTGATTGAGCGTGACGTGCTTAAGGCCGAGCGCTTTCGTCGCACCCTGGCCGAAATAGGCTGTGACAGCGAGTGTGATACCCTGGCAAGCCGCATGGACGAGCATTACCTCAATGTGCTCGCCCAGCAATCCGTCCTGTTGCCCGGTGCACGGCACTTGCTCGAGTATCTTAACAAGAGGGGCTATGACGTGAATGTACTCAGCAACGGCTTCAAGGGCATCCAGCAGCAAAAACTTGTCAGCGGTGGCATCGATCACCTGATACATCACGTCGTGCTCAGTGACGATTGTGGCATTACTAAGCCCCTACCGGGTATCTACGACTATGCCATGCAGGTTTGTGGCACCACGCCCGAGGCATCGCTCATGATTGGCGACAACCCCGAGACCGACATCCAGGGAGCGAGCCAAGCTGGCTGGCGAACCATCTATTTCAATCTGCGGGGCATCGACCCTATACCGGGCACTGCCGATGCTACCGTTACCGACCTCCAGCAAATTGAAGACCTGTTGTGAAGACTAAAGCATAGAATTTCCTCATTATCGATTATCCTCTCTACACTCTCAATTATTTTTATTACCTTTGCACCCATTATGACGCAAGAAGATAAATTAAGAATAGAAGAAGGCATCATTAAGATGCTCAAAACTGTGTTCGATCCTGAAATCCCAGTGGACATTTACAGCCTGGGGCTGGTCTATAAGATTGACCTCAAGGACGATGGCGTGGTGGATATCGACATGACCCTGACGGCACCTAACTGCCCCATGGCCGACTTCATTTTTGAAGACGTACGTCAGAAGGTCGAAAGTGTCGAGGGTGTGACAGCCGCCAATGTGAATCTCGTCTACGAGCCTGAGTGGGACATCCGCATGATGACTGATGAGGCTAAACTCGAACTAGGAATGCTTTGACAAGAAACAACACATATTTTATCAGCGACTGCCACTTGGGTGGTGGTTACATTGCCGACCACCGCGCACATGAGGCAAGGGTGGTGCGATTCCTTGACCACATCAAGGACGATGCCGCTGCGCTTTACTTGGTAGGCGACATTCTTGACTATTGGTATGAGTACCGCACTGTTGTGCCGCGTGGCTTTGTGCGTTTTTTGGGCAAGTTGGCCCAACTCGCCGATGCCGGTGTGCGCATCACATGGGTCACCGGAAACCACGACGTGTGGTTGTTCGACTACCTGACCAATGAGGTGGGGCTGACCGTACAGCGACAAGCCGAAGTCGTTGATGTCTCGGGCACACCATTCTTTGTCTCGCACGGCGACGATGTGGGGCATCAGCCGCTCAAGTATCGCATGATGAAAGCGTGCTTCACCAGCCGTCTATGTCAGTGGCTCTATGCATCAGTGCATCCCCGTTGGACCTATTGGATTGCTACGGGGTGGAGTAAAAACAACCGCATTACACGCAGTCCCGAGGCCGAGGAACGTGAGAAAATTCCCGCAGCCGAAGAATTGTTGCGCTATGTGCGCCAGCACCATGGCCAGCATCCCGATGTCAAGTATTATGTGTTCGGACACTTGCATCTGGCGCGCATTGATACGGTTGATGACGCGCAAGTCGTTTTCCTGGGCGACTGGATCAAGCAGGACACCTATGCTGTCTTTGACGGAACTCAACTTTCACTTCATCACTTCCCTGAAGATATACCCACATGAGAAACATCACCATTATTGTGGCGGGCGGCTCAGGCACACGCTTCGGCGCCGCATTGCCCAAGCAATTCCTGCTACTGAACGGCAAACCCGTGTTGCAACACACGCTGGAGGCTTTCGCTTCTGTCAGCGACATTCTTGTCGTGGTGTTGCCGCAGGCACACCATGACCTGTGGTGGCAGTTGTGTGACCAGCACCGATGCACCGTGATGCACACTGTGGTCACCGGTGGCGACACCCGCTGGCAAAGTGTGAAGAATGCCATCGACACCCTCACAGTTCAGCCAGGCGACGTGATTGCCGTGCAAGACGGTGTGCGCCCACTGGTGTCGCAACAGGTGATTGAAAAAGCCTTTGCTGTAGCACGACAGTGCGGCAGTGCCGTGCCCGTGATACCTGTGACCGACTCCATACGGCAAGTCGAAGCCGACGGCACGAGTCACATCGTGCCACGCAGCGTCTTGCGCGCTGTGCAGACTCCCCAGGCCTTCGACGCAGTCGCGCTCAAGGCGGCCTACGAGCGCCCCTATCTGCCCGTCTACACCGACGATGCTTCGGTCTATGAGCTGGCGGGGCACAAAGTCACTCTCATCGATGGAGAGACTACCAACATCAAAATCACACATCCCAGCGACCTCTTGCTGGCCGAAAATATTCTG
>JAEEVE010000037.1 GCA_016290765.1 Muribaculaceae bacterium | reverse complement strand
ATCGACGCCGTCGAGGGGAAGCGGTAGTCAGGATTGCTGGTAGCGCAGATGAGCAGGTCAACGTCGGCAGGATCGGTATGTGTCTCCTCAAGCAGTCGGTTAACAGTGATGATGCCCATGTAGCTTGAGCCCACGGGTTTCTTGAGCACACGACGCTCCTTGATGCCCACACGCGATGTGATCCACTCGTCGCTGGTGTCAACGATCTGCGACAGCATCTCGTTATCGAGCACGTCATCGGGAACATAGGATGCCAATCCCGATATTCTAGCGTAAAGCATTTGCTAATGATTTATTTAAAAGTCGCTATAAATAGCAAATATCCTAAATAAAGTGGCGCGAGGCATCAATATTTAGGATAAGCCTTTTCTCCTGATTTCATGCTAGGGACAGGGTTGCCATCAGAGAGCAGCCTCTTCGCCCATCACCTTCTTGCCACGATAGTATCCGCACTCGGGGCAAACAGTGTGATAAACATGCCATGCACCGCAGTTGCTGCACTGTGCGATGGTGGGAGCCACAGCCACGTCATGAGTGCGACGCTTGGCTGTACGAGTCTTTGATTGTCTACGTTTAGGATGTGCCATTTCGTTATTATTGTTTTTTAGTTATTATCTTTGAGTTTGCGCAACGCTTCCCAACGTGGGTCTATAGCGTCGTCCGATTTGTCGCTTTCCGAGAGGTCCTCGACCTCATCTGACGGTCCTTCGGCATCGGGCTCGGTGTCAGTCCAGTGCTCGTCGAGATGGGCCATCATCTCGGGGTCACACTCGCCGTCGGCATGACAGTGCACGATGGGGATGGTCAGTAGCACCGTGTCACGCATCAGTTCGGTCATGTCTAGTTCGCTCCAAGCCTCAGGCACTAGCAGCACGCCATCGCGACTGTCGTCAAGTTCGTCTCCCTCGTGCCGCACAGTGATGCGGTAGTCGGTGTCGACATCGAGCGTCAGGTCGTCCAAGCAGCGGTCGCAGGGGATGATAAGCCATCCCTTGCATGCCATTTGAATCACATAGGTGTTTTCGGTCTTCCTTGTCACCTCCAGGGTGATGTCGACACTACTACTCCGAACTTCGGTCTTTTCAACTCGGTTGAAAAAATCGCCGTCCAGATGATAGCTAAACACCTGAGTGTCAAATGGCAGAGATCTGAGCCTAAGCTTAAAACCAGCCATTTCTCCTCTCATTTTTCGATAAATCGCTGCAAAGGTAGTAAATAATCAGCAATTAGAACCTAGAATTTAAGATTATTTTTCATTTGCTCTTTTCCTTCCAAAGGTAAAGGCGGTCGCTGGGGCGGATTTTCACGTCGGTCTTGATGCTGAAGTGCTCGCCCTTGATGGCCTTTTCTACGGGCTTGAGATCGACGCGGATTTCCTCAACACGCATGGGTATGGCTCCTGTTGTGGGGCCCAGGATGAAGATGTCGTCGCCAACACGCAGCTCCCCCGACTCCATCAGGAACTCGGCCACGCCCAGATTGCTGAAATAGCGGATGGCCTTGGCGCAATACTCCTTGACATGGGTAGAATTGGAACCGTACTTGTGTGACCACTCCCCCAGCCTCTGGCCCAGGTAGTAACCGTCCCAAAAGCCACGGTTGAACACCTGTGCCAAGCGTTCGTCCCAATGTGCAATCTTCTCTTCGCTGTAAGTTCCGTCGATGACCGCATTGAGCGCCTCGTTGTAGCAACTAACGACGGTGCGGACGTACTCAGGCCCGCGGGCACGACCCTCAATCTTGAGCACCCGCACGCCAGCATCCAGAACCTTATTAATAAAGTGAATGGTCTTCAGGTCCTTGGGCGACATGATGTACTGGTTATCGATGGCAAGTTCGTCACCCGTCTCGCGGTCGGTGACGATGTAGCCTCGCCGGCAGATTTGTCGGCAAGCACCGCGGTTGGCACTAGCACCAGTCTCATGCAGGCTCAGGTAGCACTTGCCGCTGACGGCCATGCACAGGGCACCATGGCAAAACATCTCGATGCGGACGGGCTCACCATGCGGGCCACGGATGTCGTCACGTGTAATGACCTTGCTGATGCGCGACACTTGGTCGAGGTTCAGTTCGCGCGCCATCACCATCACGTCGGCCCACTGCGCATAGTAGCGCACCGCTTCGCTGTTGCTCACATTAACCTGCGTGCTGATGTGCACCTCCACACCAATCGAACGGGCATAGAGGATAGTGGCCATGTCGCTGGCGATGATGGCGCTGACCTGCGCCTCGCGTGCGGCATCGACAATCTGGTGCATATAGTCGATATCCTCATCATAGACGATGGTGTTAACGGTGAGGTAGCTCTTCATGCCGTGCTCATGGCACCATGCGGCAATGGTATGCAGGTCGTCGAGGGTGAAGTTGACGCTCGATTTGGAACGCATGTTTAACCCCTCGATGCCAAAGTAGATGGCATCGGCGCCGCCCTGGTGAGCCGCCACAAGCGACTCCCACGACCCCACCGGTGCCATGATTTCAATATCTTCGCGTCTTAGTTGCATTTCATTTTTAGACATAAGAACATAAGGACAAAAACTTCTCGCTACTTAATAGTGAGATTTTTCGCAAAAGTACAATTTTATGAACGAACGCACAAGCGTTTGACACACTTTTCTGAACGGAAAAGTGTCATTTGCATCATCTGAGGGACCCATACAAACCCGTTTTTACACTGCAAAATAGCGAAAAGTGTATTTAAAAAACATTTTTCGCTACCATTTAGTGTGTTTTCGATGATGTGTTTTGTGCGAATTCGTTGGTCATTTCAAAAGAAATGCTTAATTTTGCACCGTCAAGTAGCGAAAAGTGTGATTTCACGACACTTTTCGACACCATTTAGTGTAAATTTAGGTCATATGAGGATTGAACGAGACATATTAAATCAATTGCGGCAATGGAAAGATGACCCTGACCGCAAACCCGCTCTACTGAAAGGTGCCCGTCAGATAGGCAAGACGTGGATAATGGAAACGTTTGGCAATGAGTGCTTTGATTACAGCATCAAGCTTGACTTTGACACTATGCCCGACTTGAAGACTCTGTTCCAAACGACTAAAGACCCGTTGCGTTTACTCAAAGAGCTCGAACTCATCAGCGGTCAACCTATCGTCCCAGGCCGGACTTTGCTCATCTTTGATGAAATCCAAGAATGTGAGGAGGCTTTTAACAGTCTAAAATATTTCTGTGAACTCGCCCCGGAATATCATGTCATTGCTGCCGGGTCTTTGCTGGGTGTAGCTGTTCGCCAACGACATATGGCAGTACCTGTAGGAAAGGTTGACATTTTCAGGATGTACCCTATTTCTTTCAGTGAATACCTTCGTGCGGCCGATTCTGACACGGCTCGATATGTCGACTCACTCAACGAGGTGAGACGTCTTCCCGAAATCATCCTCAACAAATTGCGCACCGAGTATCGCCGCTATCAAGTGTGTGGCGGGATGCCAAATGCCATTACAGCCTTGCTTGGCAACAAGGGGATGGATAAGGTTGAGTCTTGCTTGCAAAATATTTTGGACATGTACGAGCTCGACTTCTCACGCTACGCCGACCCACTGGCTGTAGCTCGTATCCACGCATTGTGGCACTCCTTACCGACCCATTTGTCAAAAGAAAACCGTAAGTTTGTCTACAATGCCATCCGCAGCGGTGCTCGTTCGAAAGATTATGAGGATGCTCTCATGTGGCTAGAAGAAGCAGGTCTGATTTATCGTGTGTTTGACATCTCCAAGCCTGGCATGCCCCTCTCAGCGTATCAAGAGTCCAATGCTTTCAAGGTTTACGCCTGTGACTGTGGTCTCCTACGCCGTCTAGCCCATCTACCAGCCAGCGTAGTAACCAGCACCGTTGCCAATTTCACTGAATTCAAAGGGGCTATGGCCGAAAATGCTGTACTCCAGTCAATCATTCCTTTGCTTGACGTGCAAATTCCCAACTATTGGACCTCCGGCCGCCAAGCCGAGGTGGAGTTTGTTATTCAATGGGGCGAGGATATCATCCCCATCGAAGTAAAAGCAGAAAACAACATCAGTGGCAAGAGTCTTACTGAATATTACAAAAAGTATAATCCACGCTATCGCATCAGGTTTTCGATGCAGAACATGCAATTGAACGAAGGCCTATTTAGCTGTCCATCGCCCCTTGCCGCTTGGCTCGACAAATGGATGCCTATGCTCAATGATGCAAAATAGCAAAAAGGGTGGTTAAACCACCCTTTTTCGCTACCATTTAGTGTGTATTATATATAAAGACCGTCAAACACGCATAACTTGAAAAGATTTACAGGAGGCATCAGTTGTGGGGCAGGAACTTAGTGAGAATGTCGCAGTGGCTGATGTAAGAGTTGCAGCGGCTGCGGTTCGCCATGTAGAAGTCGGCCAATGCACGATGCGACGTGTAGTCGTGGGTCGACTTGTCGTAGCGCGGGATTTGGTTATAGTCGGCGTCATAGTCGTAGGTCAGGTACGGCTTACCCCAAGGGATGTAGGCGTTGGCATACAAGCATTGCTGCTTGAGGTCAAACGAGGTAGCCTCGGCTGCAGCCTGCTCAAGCTGATGGACCGACTCTCCGACGAGATCTTTCTCCTCGCGATATTCCAGTGGCTCGTCATAGATGCTGTTAGCATAGCGACTCAGGTACCAGCAGTTGCCCTTGCAGCTAGCCTGGAAATACATCATCGCCAAGTCATACCTCGCCTTAGCTCGCTCATTGCCTGTCGTAGTGGCAACGCGGTTGATGGCCTTGACCATGTCGCGACAATATTCAAGTTTCTGGTTTGACTTGACTGGCATTGGCTCCTCATCCTGGTTCACATCGGTCTGATTAAAGAACCAGCGTGGCTTTTTATAAGTCCGGCGCGCCATATAAGCACTGATTTTCAAGCTGCTGTAGTAGTCAATATTGACCTTTTCGAGCCAAGGGATGGCTTCTTCGAAGCGTCCCTCACGAATGAGCTTGGTGCCAATCTGGTCGGCAAAGTACCAGTCATTGCCATACTGCTCCAAGTTGCCGTTGTCGATGAGGTATTTTTCTAGCTTGCCATTGGCCCCACCGTTAAGGTACTTCTGGTAGGCAATCATCTGGGTCGAGGTGAGCGAGTCGACAGCCCAGTAATTGTCACGGGCATAGGTGTAAGCATAGTTGTCGTAACCATCATAAAGGTTGTGCTCGCGATAGTCGCACCAACTCATGAGCAACAGGCCCAAGTTGGGGTCTCCTTCTTTGATAAACTTGGGCCCCAGGTAGTCGTAGCACAGATTGTTGAGCATCTCGCTGTAGTGGTTGTCGGTGTTGCCATAGTGGAAGGCCTCTTCAAACTCGTCCCCCTCGACCTGCTCCAGCCACTTGAGCTCGCCCAGCAGGTATTCCTTGTACTGCTGGGTGGGTTGTGCATCCTTGATGGTTGCCATGAGTCGGCATACAAGGGCATTGTCCAGCATGCGTTGTGTGCCCTTAAGCTTCATCGCCTTGTCAAGCATGTCGATGCCTTCCTTGTTGTTGCCTAGCAATGCATTGAGGTGTCCTGCAGCGCTCATCCACAGTGCTGGCACCTTGGTCTTTTTCTCTTTGACCACCTGTTGAGCAAAGGGGATGAACTGCCCCAGGTTGGCTGCGGCGCGTCGTGCTTCTTTCACCTCGGCTTCAAAGCCCTCGTAGGTGTACCCGCTAGACAATGATGCCTCCATGCCCTGGAGTCCTTCGAGTGTGCTTTGTGCATTGTTCACATAGTCTTGAACTAGAAAAACCAGTGTGGGCGAGTTAGGATTTTCCTTGTACTCGGCCTTGATTCCCTCGAGGTTACGATTGTCCTGCATCACCCACTTGATGGAGCGCATGTCGCCCAGTTCGGCATAGATTTCGCAAGCCTCTCGCTTCTTACCCGTGTTGAGCAATGCGTGTGCATAAATGCCCTTTGCCATGTCCTTGAACACACTCTGCGGCTGCTTGCTCACGCGTGTTTCCCACCACTTGAGGATGTTGGGATAATCCTTGAGAATCATCAGTGTGCGCATCGCTAACAGGTCGTACTGCGGTTTCAATCGCGTGCCAGTGTAGCTGCGGGAGCGGTTGTAGATGTAGTTCATCGTGGTGTTGCGAGTTTGCAAATCGGCCTTCGATGGATAAGACCAAGTGTCGCCCTTCACATCGTCGCACACATGCAAATAGGAGCACAGTAGATTCAGGTACTGCATCATCTCCTCGTCATTCTTTTCACGCGCCGAGCGAATGAGCTCATTCTCGCTCTTCTCAAAGTCATCGATTTGTGGCGACACCCATGCCAGCCCAGAGATATCGTATGGCGTGAGCGTCTGCGCAGCGCAGTACTGTCCCCAGTATTCGAGCAAGCCTCGCGTGTAGGTCTCGCCCATCTGGTTGCGGTTGAACGCACTAAACATATAATAGCTGGGCCTGATCCACGGCCCACATGCCAGTGCTGTCGCCACTGTCATGGCCAGCACGGAGCTAAGGATGATAAAGCGTCTCATAGAATTCGGTGTTATATTTGTTCAAAAATTTAGAATCAAGACTGTAGATTACTACTTGTTGGTTGATGGTGGACCGGCGTTTTTTCAGAGCATTTGCCACGCGCTGCACCTCGGCTTCTGAGGGTTGCCAAACGCGCACATGATTGCCCACGCTCATTCGAGCCACCTCATTGCCCTCGTCACTGAGCAACGGCATATCACGACTCTGTAAGACCAGCCACTCGCCTTGTTCCAAAGGCCTAAACACTGTCGTATCGTTCAAGTCAGTATCGCGCAAGATGGCTTTGAACTCGCCCTTGGCAAAAAGCAGTTTCCACCCAAAAACAGGGTAGGCGGCACATAGCGGCAGGTCGTAGTCAGCGACATACCGCAGATAAGGCTCCACGTCGCGATAGTCAAGAATGGGGTTATGGTCACCGCCACGAGTGGCGTCTCCTGTATTGTAGACCATCAATACGCCCTCGTCGACGGGTGGCGGTGCCATCGCCAGCTGGTGCAACCGTATGGTCACCGAGAGCCGCATACCGCGCTCCTTGAGCAAACTGCGCACATGGCGCAAGAAAGCATAATAGGCATCTTGCGAGTGTTGAGTCCAGTCACAGTCAATCTGCAGCTCGGGTGCCGCGGGCAGGTCGTTGGTCTCGCTCATCTGCACGACACGGTCGACTAGCAACTGCGCCACACTGTCGAGGTTGTGCCTCAGGCAGTTCTCGACGATAAACACAGTGGGAACCACCTCGATACCTGCCGGTATGCTATCCTGCACCTGCAGGGTGGCGTTGGGCATGAGCTGGCCATCGCGCATGACCACATCGAAGTATCGGACGTACATCCGCCCCACCCCATGGTCAGCGAGGAAGGCCCGTTCAGTTGAGTCGAGAGTCAGCGTCGTACGCCAATAGTATACACTGGGCACAGGTCGCTCTACCCCTTTATTACCATTACAAGATAATAAAAAGACAACCCACAACAGGGCTACCCATTTGTAATTCGCTATTTTCAATTAAGCAGAGTATTTCGGTGAGGGGCCGTACTGATTTTCCCGTGGGTCGCTGTCACGACAAAGCCAAACGATTAGAATGATGCATATCGCTAATAAGGCTATCAGGCATAAAGCCATGATTGCTATCCAGCCACCCATGGACGAGCCGGAATGGCTCTTAATGCTCAACGAGATCCACAACATTGGAAAATAGAAAACCAAAGGGGACAACACCCACAATCCACTGTGTCCAGTATCATGCAAACGGCGAACAGTTACACCCAAGTTGGGCAAGATCAAGGCCAGCATGACTATAGCCATTACAATATACCCCGGTGACTTATAGAGGCTAAACGGGTCGTCCAAGTCTAATGTTTCTATTCTCGAGAACATCATAAACGTATTGAAAACTGACAAGACGACGCTCAACAAGAAATAGGCTAATTGCCAATTCCAGTACTCGCTGCGTCGTGCTCTTCCCTTGAAGCAGCAGTACTTCTCGATGAGCACGGTCTTGATAGCCTCGACAAAGCCCATTTGGGGTTTCATCTGAGGCAAGCCGTAATAGGGCTGCTGCGGGTACTGCGGTTGTTGATACTGCGGTTGTTGTGCCGGCTGATTGAACACCGGCGGCTGAATGGGATTGTTCGGTTCCATATCTTCAAAAGTTGTTTTATTAGCTCAAATTCTTGCCTACAAAGGTAGCAAAAATCGTGCAATCGTGCAATGAATTCCATTTGACAAACTCTTTTTCGCCATTTTTTGTGAGAATTCTAATAAAAAACCTTAATTCGTGTTCACGTGAATGGTGATTTTTGTACATTTGCACCAAATTCAAATACTTAAACAAATTCATCATCATTATGAAGAAATTTTTACTTTCTATCGCTGTGCTGGCAGGCCTGAGCGCCGCCGCACAGACATTTGCTGTGGGAGACTTAAACTACACTGTCACTGGTACTGCTACCGTTGAAGTAAGCGGTTTGGCTAATTCCACTGCCACCTCCATTGACGTTCCCGCTACTGTTGAGAATGGTGGTACAACCTACACTGTCACCGCCATTGGCGACCAAGCATTCCGCTGGGCTTCCATTACCAGCGCCATCATCCCCTCAAGCGTCGAAGTCATCAAGCATGGCGCATTCAATGGTGCCGACCTGGTGAGCATCACGCTGAACGAGGGCCTGAAAGAGATTGGCGACTACTCGCTAGCATGCAAGTACCTGACTGCTATCGACGTGCCGTCGACAGTGACCCGCATCGGTGACGACGCTTTCTTCGGCGCTAATGCTCTGGCCAATGTGACTCTGCACGAGGGCTTGAAGACCATCGGCAAGAGCGCTTTCTACAAGGCTCCAATGACCAAGATGGTCATCCCCGCCAGTGTTGACACGATCAACAAGACAGCATTCTTGTTCTGCAACAAGTTGGAAGAAGTGACCCTGAACGAGGGTCTGAAATACCTTGGCGACGGTGCCTTCAATGGCTGTACAATGCTTCAAGGCATCACTTTGCCCTCGACACTGACCCACATCGGCATGGAGTGCTTCTTGGACAACACACAGATGAAGAACATCTACATTGGTGCTGGCGTCAAGGAACTGGGCGAGAGCTTTATGGCCAAAACGGGCATCACAACCATCGATTTGGACCCCGCCAACCCCTATTTCACACTTGTTGATGGTGTGCTTTATAGCGCAAACAAGCTTATCGTTTATGCCGTTCCGATGCGAGGGCTGACCGAGCTCGCTGTCGCACCTGGAGCAACAGCCATCTATGGCGGTGCATTCTGGGGCTCTCAAGTGGCTAACGTCACTCTGCCCGAGAGCATGCTTGTCATTGACGACTACGCCTTCTGCCAGTCGGCATTGACCAGCATCAACCTGCCTGACGGAATCACTTATCTGGGCGAGCAGGCCTTTGCTTCGACCAGCCTCACCGACGTTGTACTTCCCGAAAACGCTCCTTACATCCAGGATGGCCAGTTTGCAGGCTGTACCCAACTGCGCAATGTAACGATGCCCTCAAGCATCCTGCAAGTCTACAACCACGCGTTCTACAACTGCTCGAACTTGACGATTACCGCCTTGGGCTCGAACCCACCGGAAATCATGGACTATTATGAGGACTATGACCAACCGTTCTACAACGCATCTGCTACTATCTATGTCCCCAAGGGTTCTAAGAACGACTACATCGCTGCCTCGTGGGGAGATTATGTGACCGTGAAAGAGAGCGAAACCGGTACCGTAAAGACCGTTTCAACCAGCCCTGCCTATGGAGACACCATCGTCAATGAGATGGGCTACATCCCTATGAGCGTGACTGTGACCTTTGACCAACCCGTCGAACTGGTTCAGGAGAACCCCGACGTTCACATCCGCACCAACTATCTGTTCTACTCCAGCGACCTCCGTCCCGACGACAAGTGGATTGCCAGCCTGAGCGAGGATCAGAAGACCCTGACGGTCTATGGTGCCGACCTTGATGGCTACACCTGCCAGTTCAAGGCCGATGAGGAAGACTGGTACTACTTCTCATTGCCCGCAGGCATGGTCAAGAACGCCGCCGGCGAGGAGAGCGAGCACATCTTCATCCTTGTCCACTATGCACATGGCGAGGCGCCTCAAGTACCTGGCGACGCCAATGGTGACGGTCAGGTCGACATCAGTGACGTCAACGCAGTCATCAACATGATGCTGGGCAAGGCCGACATGGTTGAAAGCTGCGACATGAATGGCGATGGCAAAATTGACATCAGCGATGTCAATGCCGTCATCAACAAGATGCTTGGCAAATAAAAAAGAGATTAGGACTCCCTAAATCCCCCTAAGATTCCCTCCTAGGAGGATTTAGGGAAACCCTAAACCCATATACCTTTTATATTAAACAAACAAAACCGAAAAAACAATGAAGAAATTTTTACTCTCACTGGTTGCTATCGCAGCCATGGGCCTAGCCGCTATGGCTCAGACCTACAGCGTAGAGCCCGCCGCCAACACCGTGTTGCCGAAGTCTTACAGCAACTACGCAATCATGTCGTTCACCTTCAACTTTGACCAGGCCGTCACCGTGGGTGACGTGACAAGCGTGAAGCTGATGAAGGATGACCCCGTCACTGGTACTGAGATTACTCCTGATGACGACTGGTACGCCAACACCAGCGGCAATAGTGTCACCATCTGGGGCGCCGACTATGACGGTTTCACTTGTTTCTTTGCTTGCGAGGATGCCAACTACTACCTGGTGGTTCCCGCTGGTGTCCTGACCGAGGACGAAATCGTGGTTGAGTACTACGGCATGAATGCTCCTGCTCCCGCCGATCCTCTGGAGGTGGTGGGTGGCGACCCCCTGCCCAACAGCGTGCTTCCACAGAGCGACAGCCGCATTGTGAGCATGGCTTTCATTCTTGAGTTCAACAAGATGCTCACCAGCGTTGATGCAAGCAACGTCACTTTGTGCGAGGAAGATGGAACCGTAGTTGCTCCGTCTAACGAGTGGATGTCAACCATCAGCAGTGACAAGATGAGCGTTAACATTTGGGGCTCAGATTACGATGGCTTCACCGACTATTTCATCGCTAAGGATGGCACTTATACACTGACCATCCCCGCTGGTGCCATTGAGACTGGTCGCGCCACCAATGAAGAGCCCATCGTAGTCACCTACTACGGCTCTGCGCCTACGACCGGCATCGACAACATCGACGCCAAGGGTGCTACCGAGGTTGCACGTTACAACATCAACGGCCAGCGAGTTGCAGCCGACCATACTGGTGTTGTCATCGTCAAGATGAGCGATGGCTCGAGCATGAAGATGATCGTGCGCTAATCAGTATTAGCCAACAAAAAAGAGAGCATTAGGACTAATTCCTAGTGCTCTCTTTTGTTGCGTCAAGCTTCGATGTTTCGCTGCATGAGGCGGTCACGATGGTCACGGAAGGCAGTAAAGGTGTCGAAGAGGTCGGTCAGGGCAATGACAGCGTTCTGCGACTGCGCCTCGTAGAGTGATGCCGAATTCCCACCCAGCCCTGTGTGACCTTGCATGGCTCCGCTCACACCGCTCACCTGCTCGAGCAGGCGCATCTGCAGCTGTATCATCTCATAGGCTCCGATATTGGTGCCGTTGTTCACTATCTGTTCGGGCCGCGCATCGCTCTCGCGCGGGTCATAGGGAAGGATGCCACCGGCATTGCTCCAAGCACGGCGCACATCACCCCACGTGAATCCATCGGGCAAGGCAGTCTCGGGGAACAGGAGCACACCCTTGGCGCTCGCCTCCATAGCATGGTTCACCATCGTGATGAGCCTATTCACCTGCTTCTGCTGGTCGATGGCACCCTCGACAAACGAGTGCACCTCGCCGTCTATGAGCGGGTAAAACTTGGTGACAAAAGGGTGTGACCCCATCTCACCAGGAGCGGCATAGCTGGCCAGCAGGTCGCCCATGGGCGAAAACCATCGGCAGCGCCAAGTAGTGGCAATGTCCCATCGTGTGGCCACATCAGGATTCTGCCGCATGCGCTTCACCTCGCGCGACTGTGATAGCGGCACTGTAGTCAGCGTTGCCGTGCGGCGGTTGTGACAGATGAGCACCTCCTGACTCTCGAGCGTCCACACCTCAATGGCGCGGCACTTGCCACCCTCGGCATTCCAGAAAGGCATGCCCGTCATCACATCAGCCCCGATGTTGGAGCACAAGGCGGCAATGCGTTGGTCTACTTGCTCGCTGTAGACATGCCTAACCCACTGCGCTCGTCGGCGCGAACCGCCTGCCACGCGCTGAAGCAATTCGGCTAGCGACAAGTCGTGCAGCTGCCCCACGAGGTGGCAGTCTGTTCCACGCGGGTCAAGAACCGAGTCGATGAAGAACTGGTTGATGTTCACATTGTCAACCTGAAGGTGCGGCTTGCCCAGTGCATTCACTGTCTCGACACGCTGCACGGCGCATCCCGAAATGAGATATTCCTCAAGCGCACGGCTGTCGAGTTCGTCGAGTTGGAGCGCTGCGACCTGATGTGCCATGCGCTTGTCGGCCGGCACAACGGCATCAATCACCTGCGAGCGGTAACGTCCCACAACCGTTCGCACTAGTTGGCGCAGCAAGTTATTGGTCAAGGGTTGTGCGCCCGCACGCACACTGCGCTGGCCATCGGTGAGAGTGACACCATCACGGTCGGTAAAGGTATCACACCACTGATCGCCGTAGGTAAAGCGTTTGTTGCGTGCCCGACTGGCACGCAAGCTTGCGCAACGCATCCAAGCATGGTAAGCGCCTAGCAAGATTTTAAGGTTGTCGTTCATGGTAGTGAGTGTTTATGAAGGTGGGTTCTAGTTGATTGAGAAGTAGTGGCAGCGGTTGCGGGGGCCGTGGGAGATGTGCAGCCAACGGTAACCATGTTCGTTGATGACCTGGTCAACGGGGAGTTTGAGCGATTGCAGCAGTTGCCACAGTCGTCGGTTGCCGTCGATAGTGCCCGTTGTCACGTCAGCAGCTTGTCCCAGGATGTGTTGACTATGCGGCACACCGCCCACAGCACGGTTGAGGGCTGGGCAGCGATAGCCGCTGGTAACATACAAGGGTGCGCCCCATGCCTCTCGCAGAGGATCAAGGACGTTGTCAACTAGCTGCGCCAATGCGGTGACAGCCTCTTGTGGTGGGGTGTTGTCAATACCCAACCGCCGCGCCGTCGCCGAGCGAGTGAGTTCGGTTAAAGTGAAGTATTTCATTTTAATTGAGAATGGAGAATGGAGAATTAAGGGAGTCGCAGCATACAGGACCAATAATGGTGCAAAACTACAATGGGGCGACACGATCGTGCCACCCCATGTACTAGTAGTGCTTTGAACGCAATATTGCTATAGCTTATGAAAGACATAAAATACCAAAAACATCCATGGTATGCTCAAGACCATGGGCAGGAAGAAATAGAGAAACACTCCTCTCCACCCTTGGTCCATTACCGGATGACCATAATGAATTAAAATGGCCATTCGGCGTTTTTTGGGAAATCGCAACCGATACCAAATGAAAAATAACAGGAAGAATAGCACCAATGCAACAAGCACGTATTCTGCTAACAAGGGTAATGCCAGAACGACAACAATCGGAATAATAAAAAATAACCAATACCACATCATCAGGTCGCAGCCACCTATCAAACGGCCATATCCTTCCAAGCCTTCGCCAATATACCACAACTTGTCAAGAAAAGTGAAATGGCAATTGTCTATGTATTCCTGATCAGCATCTTTGAGTTGCTGTACATAGTCCTCATATTGACCGAATGGGATTTCACCATTTTGTGCTTGCGCCCATAGAACAAACTGCTCATCAGTTTTACCGAGCTGGCTCATAATAGCACAAGCAGTCGGCAGATTATAATAGCGAACTGATTGAAAGTTTCCGAGTGTGATGGACTCGCTTCCATCGACCGAGTCCAACACTGTCTTCTCAACCTTATTCAGTTTTGAATACGATTCAACACCTACTATTCGCCCAATGTCTCGGATACTGAACCAGAGATGACCATCAACAAAGGGCGTTTTGAACGAGAAGCCATCGCCCAATGTATCATAGCGCTCATATTTGCGCCATTCTATATCCTCAAGATTAATCATTGAATTGGTTTTATCGCTGACAAAGATAATAACTTTTTTGCTGACAGCAAAACACATAATATCTATTTCGGCAAGCTGGCACAAAAAAATCAGGCAGCCCAATGTGGGTCGCCTGATTTGCTTTAGGATAGACTGATGTTACTCTGTGACGCGTTCGAGCCACTTGACCATGCCCCACATCACACCCATGGCGACGAGGCAGATGACCAAGAAGACAGCCCAGCACATCCACAGTTTGGGCATGCCATTGAGCATGACCGGGCCAATCCAGATGAACAGGTTACCCAGTGCGGTAGCACCGAGCCACAGTCCCTGGCAGATACCCTGCAGGTGTTTGGGCGCAATCTTTGAGACGAACGACAAGCCTAGCGGTGAAATGAACAACTCGGCGACCGTGAGGAAGAAGTAGGTGGCAATCAATACCCACCACTGCGACTTCATCGCGGTCTGTTGGGCAATGTCCATGGCACGGAAGTCCTCGCCATTGGGATAGTCATAACCCATGCTCAACAGCATCAGGAACAGGTAAGCCAGACCGGTGATGAACATACCGATGACAATCTTGCGGGGCGTGGAAATGGCGCGACCGGCCTTGGTCAGTGCGGCAAAAATCCACATGATAATCGGCGTGAGAACAATCACAAAGAACGGGTTCACGGCCTGCCAAATCTCAGGTGCGATGGTGTCGGTGATGACATAGTCGCGGGCGAACACCGACAGCGACTGGCCATTCTGGTGGAACGACAACCAGAAGAACACGCAAACACCCAGCACTGCGAACAGTGCGTACATGCGCTGCTTGATCTCCTTGGCCATGGCTCTCTTCTCCTCGGCGGTGTACTCGACGGCTGCAGCAGCCTCCTTTTTGGCGGGAGTCGGGAAGATTTTCTTGAACACCATGAAGATGGCGAGCGAAATGAACATGGCAATCACCGAAGCGATGAACGAGTAGTGGACACCGGTGTTGAAGACCTCCAGATAGCTATTGGCTGCGGCAGTCATGTCGCCCACCATGCTCGGGTTGGCCTTTTCCATCAACTGAGTCAAGTTAGCCATTTGCTCAGAGGTCATACTGGCAGCATCGCTGATGTACTGGTGGCACAATGCGGGCAGACCAGCGTCATAGACCATACCCTTGACACCCAGCCACCACTGACGGAGCAGCGGAGCCACGAACGGCGCAATCAGACCACCGATATTGATGAACACATAGAAAATCTGGAAGCCCGAGTCGCGGCGCTCCTTGATGCTCTTGAGTTCGTCGTCCGATACACCCTTGGCGATGGCATCAGCCTCCATGTTGTCATACATCTGACCCACGATAGCCTGCAAGTTACCCTTGAACAAGCCGTTACCGAAGGCAATCAGGAACAAAGCCACGCAAGTGAACGTCAGCAACCACATGTGATTGCCAGCAGAGTGCACCACGGGAATCGACAATAACACATAGCCTACGGCCATGATGACAAGACCCCACTGGATGGTGCTCTTGTAATTCTGGGTACGGTCGGCAATGAGACCACCCACCAGGCTCAGCACGTAGATACCGGCATAGAACACGGCATAGATGCCGCCAGCCAGACCCTCGTCAAGGCCAAATTTCGAACACAGGAACAGCAGCAGCACTGCGTTCATGATGTAGTAACCGAATCGCTCGCCCATGTTGCTCAACGCGGCGGGGATCAGTCCTTTGGGATGATTTTTAAACATAGTTCTTAAAGTTTTT
>JAEEVE010000036.1 GCA_016290765.1 Muribaculaceae bacterium | reverse complement strand
AATATTGCCTCGGACCGAATATTGCCGAGCCCACCCGAACAAGTGTCGCACCGTGCTTGACAGCCAGTGGCCAATCGTCGCTCATACCCATACTAATCTGGTCAAAGGCGTCGTCATGGGCAAAGAATTCCTCCTTGACCAAACGGAATGTGTCGGCTACGAGTTGGAACTCTTTCTCGACCTGTTGCTGGTCGTCGGTGTTGGTGGCCATCGCCATGAGTCCACGATAGCGCACATGCGGACAGTTGTCCAATTCATTCACCGCAAGTGCCGCAAGCAATTCGCCCACAGCAAATCCACTCTTAGTTTCCTCACGCGCCACATGCAACTGCAGCAGCACATCAACGGTGCGGTCGATGCGTGCAGCTTCCTTCTCGACGGTGCGCAGCAACTTGATCGAGTCAATGCTTTGTATCATCGACACATGCGGCATGAGTAGACGCACCTTGTTGGTCTGCAGGTGCCCTATCATGTGCCATTGTATGTCGCTGGGCAGTTGCGGCGCTTTGGCTACCAGTTCCTGCACTTTGTTTTCACCGAAAATGCGCTGCCCGGCATCATAAGCCTCGCGAATCACCTCCACAGGGTGGTACTTTGACACCGCCACTAGCCGCACTCTCTCGGGAAGTTTCAGCCTGATGGCACTGATATTGTCAGCTATATTGCTCATTATTGACAATTGATTATTTCTTGGCAGCTTTGTCGGCGAGTGTCTCGGTGAGATTGGCATCGTAGACATCCATGAGTGGGGTCTCAGTAATGGATGCAATCTCAAAATCGGCCATGGTATCCTTCATTCCTTCCATGAAGACCTCAAGGGCTTCCTTGAACTCGCTAGCCTGAACCAGCTGGAACGAGGCGGTCTTCTTCTCGACGGCGGTCTTCTCGTCGATGGTGATAAAGTTGGTCTTTACCTTGTACCAGCGATCACCACTGTCGTTGCGGAAGACGTCGCTCAAGTTCACGCGACGAACTGCGCTCACAGTGAACTCGCCGCTGATGTAGGGTTGCATCTCTTCGGTGATGCGCGCCTCGGCCTCGGTAAAGGAGAGTGCATCTACGAGATAAGGTTCAGTCACAGTCTTTACAACACCCGTTTCGAGGGTCTTGTCATATTTTACTTTACATTCAAACCACTGCATAATTCAGTTTAGTATTTAGGGTTTAGATTTTATAGTTTTTGTCAGGATTTGGCAACTACTTGTTTTGCGGCGGCATATTCGGCGAGAAGCTCCATGAACACCTCAGCAACCGTCTGTTGTGAGCGGCCTTGCAGCAGCGATGCCACCTGGCCAATCTCGAGTTCGCCAGTATCGAGGTCACCTTCAAAGATGCCGCGCCGTGAAGCACCAGTGCCGATGATGTCGAGCAGTTGCTGCTCGGTGGCACCATTGTTCTCGGCCTGTTCGATAGCGTCAAAGAAGCCTCCGCGTACCAAGCGTGTAGGCGAAAGTTTGCGCAGCAAGAGCTTAGTATCGCCCTCAGCTAGGTTCAGACAGCGCTGCTTGAAGGCTTCGCTGGCACTGCTCTCGACGGTGAGGGCAAATCGTGTTCCCATCTGCACGCCCTCGGCTCCCAGCACCCTCATCGCCATGATGGCATCACCGGTAGCGATGCCTCCCGCCGCAATGAGCGGTAATGTGGTCGCTTTGCGCACGGCGGGAATCAGACAGAGCGTCGTTGTCTCCTCACGGCCGTTGTGACCGCCAGCCTCGAAGCCCTCGGCAACAACGGCATCCACACCCGCATCCTCGCACTTGCGCGCAAATGTGCTCGATGCCACCACATGGGCCACCTTGATGCCTCGCTCATGGAGCCAGGCAGTCCACTTCTTGGGCGACCCCGCGCTGGTAAATACCACTGGAACTTGCTCCTGTGCGATGACCTCCATGAGTTGCGGCGCATCGGGCTTCATCAAGGGGACGTTCACGCCGAAGGGTTTCTGCGTCGCTGTCTTGCACTTGACGATGTGCTCGCGCAGCACGTCGGGAGTCATCGAGCCGGCACCAATGAGTCCCAGTCCGCCCGCTTCGCTCACGGCAGCAGCCAGTCGCCATCCGCTGCACCACACCATGCCACCAGCAATAATAGGTAGCTCAATGCCAAAGAGTTCGGTTATTCTGCTTTTCATAACTCACGTTTGTTTTTTAGTTGGGAATGCAAAGTTACAACAAAAAGCTCACACCACGGTACACCCATCAATAAAAAAGGTAAAAAACAGCAGTGGCATGCCATAGGGTTGAATTTTGGCATGCCACTGATAATTGATAAGTCGTAACTATTTTTCAATATAACTACCGTTTTCCGAGCATGATATTGATGATTGCGTTGACATCGCTGATGTCAACATTGCCGTCACCCGTCACGTCCCCTGCCGGCGTGTTCGGATTTTTACCGAGCATCATATTGATGACCGCGTTTACATCACTGATGTCAACATGTCCATCACCATTCAAATCACCTTGTACACCGGCGTTGCCAACCGAGAAATAGAATCGTCCCACCTCTTGGTTTTTGGCGAAGAAGTAGTATTGTCCAGTGTGGGAGTCAATGAGCTGGTACATCACCTCGAGGGTGTAGTCCTGACCGGTCTCACATTGCGGCATCAGATCGATGTAGAGGTTGTCGGCTCCGAAGAACTTCTTGAGCTTGTTGCCGTCCTCGTCGTTCTGGTACTGGTAGTCGACGCGGTTCCAGTCGTTGATGATGCTATTCTTACTTAGAAGCCGCCACTGTAACGAGACGTCACCCAGCTCCACTCCAGAATCTCGCAAGCAACGCACCCAGAAGTTGTCGATAACGAGCGACTGCAATGTTCCCAGGTGACCATCAGGTGTCTTGGTGCCGTCGCCGTTGAGTGTGAAGTCGATGGGCGTTCCATCGATGATCAGTCCCAACCCTGCCGTCTCTTGGTCATAGAAAGTGACGGGCTCTTGCTGTTCTCCCACCATGAAGCGCACTTTGTAGTTTTCCCCACCATTATTATAGTAGTACTTATTTCCCTCGGCATCAGTGGCTTCAAGATAGACTTCTAAGATGTAGGTGTTTCCGACAACCAAATCTTTCAAAAGGTCAATGTTTTGTCCTGTCGCTTGCCAATTACCGTCGTTCACCTTCTGGGCGGCGACTTCATGCCACAGATTGGCCTGTCCTTCAGCCTGATAAACCGCTCCAAACATCTTGACTGCTGTCATATCACCAGTGGTGGTCGCTTTGAAACCATCAATGACAAAAAATCCTTCGGCATTAGTACCATTATCCGTAAGATCCACCTCGGGCATGCCCGATTCAGGAACCACCTGTTCCTCATTTTCATGCCCCATATTGATGACGATGCTAAAAGACTTGATTCCTGTCTCGGCCTGCAGGTTGACAATGTACTGGCAGTTGAACTGTTGCTTGTACTCCTCCCATACCTGCTGAAGTTCTGTTGTGTTGACATTGACATCATACCTCTTGTCGGCCGGGACTGAGTTTGGCTCAAGCAACATCGGTCCGTTGCACTTGACATTCACCTCGTCGAGTCGCTGCCCGGCATTCAGCAAGCAGTTTGTGGGTAAGATATAGTCTTTAGTGAGGTCAAAGTTGATGACGTGTAGGTTGTTGTAGTCGATGAACTGTCCCTCCAGCAATCGCACGTCACCCAAATAGAGTCGCTTGATGTTGTCTTGAGCAGTCATCTCTTGTCCCGCCAACTGCTGGGTATAATACTTGAACATCGGTTCCCAGTAGTTCTGATCCTGAAGGTCGTTGGATGTGAAGAACGCCGGCATGGTCGGGTCAATCGGAGTCACTACCAGTTGGAACTGCGGCCCGTTGGTGAACTCATAGGGTGACAGCACATACTTGTAGTTATTGGCCGCATTGGTACCTGTGAAGGTATATGTATCGAGATTGACATCAAGCTCGATAGCAGCCACAGCCTGGAATGCCAAAAGGACATTCACTACAAAAAAGAGAGTAAGTTTTTTCATCATAATTATTTTTTGGGTTCTAATCTGCACAAAAGTACTGGTTTATTCGCATATAACAAAGCATGATAACAAAAACTACCGAAAAAAGTGTGTGTTCAAGAGGGAAAACCACAAACAATGAGATGAGGATTCATTTAATAGAACCAGCCTTGAGACCGACGGCTTGAAGCAATTGTGCTGTTGTGCTGTGACAACGCCCATTGAGGTCGTAGAGGTACTGGTTAATACAGGTTGGAGCCATATTCCGCACCCGATCGAATCGCTCGGGATGAAGGATGCGTGTGAACACCACGCGTTGAATGGCGGTAGGGTCGCACGAACTGACGCTATACCCCATGTGGGCCGGATCGCTGCCTGGCCCGTTGCTGCTCCAGTAAACCACGCGTCCGTCGGCACTCATCCCCAGGAATATGACACTGTGCCCCGCTTCCTGCAAGTGCCCTTTGACGCCGTCATACCCGATGATGGCGCCTCCGTCATGTCCTCGCGTATCATTGCGGTTCCAGAAGATTTTCATCAAGTCACCGCGCACCGCCTGGCGCCAAACAGGATGCGCACGCCACTCATCATCGGTCAGATATCGCTCGGCAGGTGACTCCTTCACGGAATCATTTTTCGCTCCGCGGAACGCAGTGATGCTAAACCCCGCATCGAGTTCGTGAACCAAAACACCCAGCGCGGGCCCGTTGGCGTTGCATCGACCCCAGAATCCTACCCCATCATCCTGCCCCAATGCCTCGGGATTCATCTCGTCGCGAATGCCCACATAGGGCTTCATGTTTTGCCACGCTTCGGGCGATATCACGCCATTTTTGTCAAAATCGAGCAATGCCTGAATGAGTACGGCATAGGTTGCGCTGGAGCAGAAAGAAGGTTGTGCCAGCATAGGGTCAAACTGCGGTCGTTTATCTCCCGGCTTCATCTGGAATGCTTCGTGAAGTCCTTGCCACGTGGTCTTAGCAAAAATGTCATTAGGGCGTCCACCCGTGTAATACCCACCGCGCGCCGGGAACTTGTCGATAGCGGCGACAATGGTACGTTGCCATAACCAATTGACATGATTTTGAGTCCATGCCAAACTGTTGGTTATGACAATGAAAACAAGCGAGATGATTATTTTTTTCATTTTATCGCACAAATTTCTTGCAAAGTTACACAAGAATCGCTAATTTTGCAAATTGAAAACGATGATTTGATGAGCGATTTTTACAAGACACTGAAAGGCCGTTCTCAAGGGCTCTACAAGGAGAAGATGAGCAAGTTCATCTCCTTTGCCGAGCCTGTTGCTAGCGCCGACGAGGCCAAGGCCGTTGTCAAGCGGATCCAAAACGAGTACCACGACGCCCGTCATGTGTGCTGGGCCTACATGATTGGTACCGCACGCGAGGAGTACTTGAGCAGCGACAACGGCGAACCCAGTGGCACGGCCGGCAAACCCATCTTGGGGCAAATCAACTCGTTTGGGCTAACCAATGTGGTGATTGCCGTGGTGCGCTACTTTGGCGGCATCAAGTTGGGTACCAGTGGTTTGATTGTCGCTTATCGCGAGGCTGCGCGCCTGGCCATCGAGTCCGGCGAGATTCTCGAGTGCCACGAACAGGCCCAGTGCCGGTTCACTTTCCCCTACCTGTCGATGAATGACGTGATGCGACTCTTGAAGAAGTGCGACGTGCGCATCATCGAGCAGGCCTTTGACAACGTATGCTCAATGACTGTCGAGTGCGATGCTGACGCCATGCCCGAATTGCGGCAACGCTTGGTTGATATCGACGGTACCTCTTTTAATTGAGGATAGAGAATGAAGAATTGTCTCCGAGCGACAACACTGCTCGCTGCTAACCCACATTGACTTCCCTATTATTATGTTGAGATTTCGTACATATTTCTTGGTGCTTGTGTTCCTCTTTCCCCTGCTGGTGTTTGGGCAGGATAGTGAGACACTGTCGTTTGTCATCAGCGGCGAGGTGCGTGACAACGCCAACGGCAAAAAGTTGGAAAACGTGAACATTACCGCACCCCAACGCCACCTGGCCACTGTAACCAATGCCGACGGCCGCTTCACGCTCAAGACGGTGTCACGTCCCGACTACATCACCGTGTCGCATGTGGGCTACAAAACACAGCGCGTATCGCTCCGCAGTTCTACCACCGGGCTGAAGATTCGCCTTGTGCCGCTCAACATTGTGCTGGGCGACGTCATGGTTACCAACCAGGACCCTCACGTCTTGCTCGCTGAAGCCATGAGCCGCATCCCCGACAACTATAGCAAACAGTCCGAGCTGATGACTTGCTTCTACCGCGAGACCGCCAAAAAACGCAGCAAGTTTATCTCGGTATCAGAGGCCGTCGTGGACCTCTACAAATCATCCTATGAAAACGGCCCCTACAGCGACCGCGTGTCGATTGTCAAGGGTCGCAAACTGGTGAGTCAGAAGCCTGGCGACACACTGGGCATCAGGATGCAAGGCGGCCCCACCGAGGTCATTTTCCTGGATGTGGTAAAAAACCGCGGCTTGATATTGAACCAAGAAGACTTGCACAATTACCTGCTGAAACTGCAAGATCCAGTTACCATCGACGACCGCATTCAGTGGGTGATAAGCGCCATCCCCAACAACGACATGCTTGAGTATGCACTGTATCATATCACGTTTTACATAGATATGGAGACATTGGCGTTTACCCGAGCCGAACTCGAGCTTGACATGAGAGACAGCGAGAAGGCCACACGCCTGATGCTCGTCAAAAAGCCTAATGGTGTGCGCTTCAAGCCAAAGGAGTTGTCGTTTGTTGTCAACTATCGCCAAGATGAGAATGGCGTGTCGCACATCAATTATATCCGTTCGACCTATCGTTTTAACTGCGACTGGAAGCGCCGCCTGTTCTCGACAGGGTTCACGGCTGTGAACGAGATGGTTGTCACCGACCGTCGAGAGTGCCCTAAGAATCCCATCGACCGCAAGTCTTCGTTTGGTCAACGCGACTCGTTCTCGCAAATGGTGGGCAACTTCAGCGACCCCGACTTCTGGAAGGACTACAACATCATCGAGCCCACCGAGAGCCTGGAACATGCCATCAAGAAATTAAAGAAAAGCAAGTGATAACAATCATGCCATCCAGGTGGCAATTTTACTAACCCTAAATCCAACAACTAGATGAAGAAGATTTTCTGTAGCATTCTGGCCTTAGCGGCCATCGTAATCGTGACTGGCTGTGACAGCAAGAGTGGAACGACCACTCCAGCCAGCGAGACAATCGACTCGGCCACCGTCGAGCAAACTGCCTCGGCCGGAAACGACCTGCTTGTCGAGTGTGAAGCCTTCACTGTCGAGCGTCTGTCGAACTGGGTAGTGAACGAGGTCAACCCAGAGAATATCAACCTGCAACTTCCATCGGCCAAGCAAGGCGAGTTTGATGGAATCATCGACTGGTACATTACTGGCTATAAGAGCATGGATAATGCCCTTAAAGCTTTCAAGCCCGGTGGCAGCAGCGAGGGTGCGTTCAAATTCCGCCCCGACGAGATTAAACTGGGCGACTTGTCCTACACAGTGCTCGAGCGCGATGACAACAACTTCCTGTATGCCGAGCTACCCAACGGCAAGATTTTGAAGATTGAGTTGTGGGGCAAGCTTATCGACGACCCCGATGTGCAGAAGATTCTGAGTACGTTCAAACTCAAATAATCTAGCACTCAAAGAAAAATGAACCAGGCGGCATCTCGAAAAGATGTCGCCTGATATTTTACCGTTTCTCAAACACCAACCTTGTGCGCACATGATCGGCACCGTCGGCCATAATGTTAATGCGCCAGTCGTCAGGTGCCTGCTCGACGATGCGCAGTGTCGCTTGCTCGCCATAATGCGTTTCCTTCACAAACGCCATCTCAAGCCGGCGCAACCAATGATTGTCGTAATAAGACAAATCTAGTTGATTCATAATCAGTTCGAGATACCGCACAGTGTTGACGTGTCGGTTGAAGTCACACTCGACATAACCGAATGTATGTTCCACATCACGTCCCTCGGTCATTGGCTTCAAGCGGCTCTGGGGCTCGATGGGACATGGGCGGTCGTGGACATTCTCGCGGATGTAGGACAAACTAGTGATGTCCACGCCTGTGCGTTTGTCTAGGTCGATAACCATCCAGATGGTGCGAGCGTAGCCGATGGGCTGGCCCTCGCCATCTTGCACCTCAAAGACACGCTGTGAAAAGTGATTATTGTAGTCCTCAATCCAAGTTATCAGAGTGTAGTCCTCGTCAACGCGCGGCCAGCGCATCATCTCGACAGTGACTCTCGACAGCACCCATGCACGACGATTGCTGATGAGGTGGGCATAACCCACTCCCCAAGCGTTGGCATGGTGCGTTGCGATGTCGATGATGCGTGTGAGCAGTAGTGGCATAGGCAGTTCGGCCTGCGGATTGCACTCGCCTGCACTCAAATAATATCTTCGGCTGAATTCTTTCACTTTAAAATAATTGAGAATTGATATTAAAGATGGGTTGTTTTGTTGAGAAGGTAATGGTCGAGGATGACGTGTGCTGCCATGGCCTGAACGACAGGGACGGCACGGGGCACTGCGCTCACGTCGTGGCGTCCACGAGGATGGATGGTCACGGCACGGCCTTGACTGTCCATGGCTGGGATGTCGCGCATCAGTGTTGCGATGGGCTTGAATCCCACCTCAAAGTATATGTCGTTACCATTGCTGATGCCACCCTGTACACCACCCGAATAATTGTGGTCAAAGTGGACTTTACCATCCACCATGCGCATGGTGTCGAGCGATTCGCTGCCGCGCATTGTCGTCAACGCACGACCCGCGCCCATGTCAAATGACTTGGCTGCCGGGATACTCATCATCGCTGCAGCCAAAGCTGAACTAAGTTTGCCAAACACGGGTTCGCCCAGCCCTGCTGGCACACCCGTAATAGTGCAACTTATAGCACCACCCAGCGTGTCGCCCTGTTCTCTTGCATGCTCTAGCTCATCATCCGCTTGTCGTGCCGTAGCAATTATATTGATTCCCAATAGCCTTAGCGCCTGCATGGCAAAGGCACCAGCCACCACACGACTCAGCGTCTCACGCGCAGACGCTCGCCCACCGCCTCGGTGGTCACGGATGCCATACTTCATCTGCCATGTATAGTCGGCATGCGAAGGGCGGTACACATCGCGCAAGTGGTCATAATCCTCACTGCGACAATCCTCGTTGCGCACGACAAAACCAATGGGCGTTCCTAGGGTTTTTCCCTCGAAGATTCCTGAGAGCACCTCTACCCTATCCTTTTCTTGACGTGTAGAAGAACCCCGAGTCAGCCCTGGACGGCGACGATCCACCATGCGTTGCACCTCGTCGAGATTGATGCCAATGCCCGCTGGCATGCCGTCAATAATACCTCCCATTGCTGGTCCATGTGACTCACCAAACGACGTTAGACGATAGATCGTTCCAAAAGTGTTTCCTGCCATAGTTGTCAGTTTTTGTCAACCGTTATATCAGCTACGGTCGCTCCCACAAATGCCACCAGATCGCTTGGTGTCATCTTCAGTTGCAAGCCACGCTGGCCAGCACTGACATAGATATATTCAAAATCGTTGCAAGTCGTATGGAAGAATGTGGGAAACGGCTTCTTCATGCCAATAGGCGAGCATCCACCGCGAATGTAACCCGTGGTGGGCAAGAGCTGCTTCATCGCAATCATCTCGACCTTCTTGTTGCCCGATACGCGTGCTGCCTTCTTCAGGTCCACCTCGTCGCAGCCCGGGATAACGCACACAAAGTGCCCAGTGCGGTCACCATGAAGCACCAACGTCTTGAACACCTGACGGATGTCCTCTCCCAGAGAGGCTGCGACATGGTCGGCGGCCAGGTTGTTCTCGTCGACCTCGTAGGGTACCAGTTCGTAGCCTACATGAGCCTGGTCGAGCAGGCGAGCCGCATTGGTTTTATTAATTTTTTTCGCCATAGTTTTAAAATTCGTGAAATTTTGGCAAAGTTACAAATAAGTTCTCTACCTTTGCAGAAAATAACAAAAGAAAACGATGAAAAAGCTGTTTTTTAGTGCCGTATTGGCCATAGCTTCATGTCTGTGCTGCAGCGCACAGTTCCACGGTATCAACCTTGACAAACTCGCCTCGCTAGTACAACAAGCTTCCACGTTGCCCAAAGATAACGCCATCGTTGTGATGAGCAGTACGATGACCGCCTTGTCGGAGAATCCCATGGGCTATCGCAAGGCATTGGAGTTTGCCGAGACACGCCTGGGCAACCCCGCCGACTCAATTCACAACGAGGAGCTTTATATTGCCTGCCTGGAACACGCAACCCAATCATTTGTGCTGAGCAACAGCGAGAAGAGCCGCCCTCGCCTGCTGCTTGAAGCAGCAAAGAAGAACCGCATCGGCACCACTGCTGCCGATATTGAGTATGTTACTCCAGATGGCAAGTCGCATCATCTGAACGACCCTTGCGAACAGTTCACGTTGGTTTACTTCAACGACCCCGACTGCGATGCTTGTGAGAAAGTGAAGGCCCGCATGGATCAGTCACCAACACTCAAGAGCTACGTCGACCAAGGCTTACTGCAAGTCATTGCGATCTACCCCGAAGACAACCAGAAACTGTGGAAGAAAGCATCTTACCCCGCATGGATGATCAATGGTTGGGACAAGAAGCAAACAATAGAGAACGAGGGCACCTATATGATGCCCGCATCACTACCTGTGTTCTATTTGCTCAGTCCTGACAAAATCGTGCTGATGAAGAACGAACCCAGCCTCAATCGGATCGAGGCTGCCCTGAACAAGGTGATGGCCAGCGCCAACAAGGACCCGCAGGCACTTGCCGCCTTGTTGTTCAACTAAATGAATTGTATCGGAAAATCACATAGTCGGTCGTGCCGGGCGTGACCACGAACTCATGCGCCGCGCGGTATCCGAGCACCCACAAAATCTTGCCGTCTGCCTCCAGAAGCCAGGCGGCACTTTTTTCTGCTTGGGTGAGCTTCAGGTCAACAAACAAGTCACTCACTAATTTGCTTCCTCTCATTCCGAAAGGCCTGAATCGGTCGCCTTGTCTCCAGTGCCGCAACACAAACTGACTACATTTCATCATATCGTTGCTGAATGCCACAACATGTTTTCCGTCGACCATAGCCGGCTTGAAAGGCATATTCTCGGTGCTCATTTCTAATGCCACAGGTAAATCTTCCAACTCGTCCCAGCACACCAAGTACTCCTGTTTGCTCTCATCTTCAACTATACATATAACAATAAATTCACGCTCAATAGTTAAAGTGTTGCTCCAAGCATAAAACTTCGCACCTACGGCTGCTTTCACCGCCTGCTCACACTGCACGCGATTAAAGCCGAGAGAGCCAATCATTGCGTAGAGCAGCATACCTGGCTGCGGTGCCTTGAGCAGTTTGTCTTTCCAGATCCTCGACTCATTCCTGCCCTCGTCAAACTCCCACACCTCATCCTTGTATTGCCGCAACAGATAGTCGAGCAGCTGTCGCTCGTCGGCAAGATGCTGCATGGTGTCACGCACGCGATCGGTCGCCCCTGGGAACTGCTCATTCAACACTGGCAGCACCACATTGCGGATACTGTTGCGCCGATAATCGTTAGCGAGATTCGTACTGTCAATTACATAGTCTTGCCCTATCTGCGCCAGCCATTGCACGATTTCGTCACGCGTGACATTCAGCATCGGTCTGAGCACTCGGCTATATGCCCCTATCGTCTGCATCCCGGTTAGTCCCCTTGACCCGGTGCCACGCATGAGATTGAGAAAAAACGTCTCTACATTGTCATCAGCATGGTGTGCGATTACCAGTTTACAGCCTAGCTTTATGCGCAGAGCATAAAACCATTCATACCGCAAGTCTCGGCATGCCATCTCAACCGAAGTGTTCTTATGTTGCCGACGGTATCCGTCAATATCAAAGTCTTTCACATGCAACTCCACACCTAGCTGTTGACACAAGTTGCGTACGAACTGCTCGTCGCGGTTCGACTCTTCGCCGCGGAGATGGAAGTTGCAGTGAGCCACTATGCAGTCACATTCCATCATGAGCAATGCCCGCAGCAAGCACACCGAGTCAGCACCACCGCTAACGGCTACCAGCAGTCGAGGCTTGTCGCCAATCGACAATCCCGCGCCAATCAGTCCCTGCTTGACTTTATCAAGCAAAACATCGTTTTTCATGTGTGCAAATTTAGTGTTTTTTACCCGAAAAAACCTCTTAGCTAGCCAAAAAATTTGGCTGTTGGCATGAAAAACATTACTTTTGCAAAAAATTAATGTCTAGACGATGAAGAAATTCCTTTGTATTACTGCCTTTGCGGCTCTGTCGTTGTGTGCCATGTCGCAGAGTAAGGCCCAGGCTCTGCTCGACAAAATCTCTGAGCGATTTGCATTTCGTGGCTATGCCCAGTTGGGTTGGGAGTATCACGACATGAGCGACCCAAATAATGAGTTCAAGTTGAACAAGCTCATCATCATGGGTGACTTGCGCATCACCGACAAGTGGAACGCGTTCGCCATGTTTGACTTTAAGGGTTTCACACTACAAGAGCTGTGGACGAACTACCAGGTACAGCCTTGGCTGAACATCAAAGTGGGTCAGTTTAAGACTCCGTTCACTATCGAGAACCCGTTGTCACCCACCATCCTTGAGACCATTTCTCAGCCTTCAATGGCGACGAGCTACTTTGTAATGGGTAGCGGGCTAATGATGCCTAAAGGAGCCGGTCGCGACATCGGTTTGACAGTTTATGGCAACGTAGGCAAATATGTGAGTTATGACCTTGCCGTAATGAACGGCGCCGGCCGTAGCAAGAGTGACGACAACTCATGGAAGGACTTCGTGGGTCGCCTGACGTTCCACCCGCTCAAATGCCTAGATGTGAGTGCATCGACTATCCTAGGCAAGGGTGCCTCCATTTCGCTTGATGAAGATGGATCCTACTTGGTCTGGCGCGACAAAGTAATGGAAAAGAACTACACGCGCAACCGCTTTGCCGTGGGCGCCTACTTAAAGACCAAGCCAGTTGACCTTCGTGCCGAATGGATGTGGGGCAAAGACGGCGAGTTTAAATCCAACGGTGGCTATGCGACTACACAGGTTAAAGACATTGGCGTGAAAGGCTTGGACCTCATCGCGTCGTTCGACCATCTGGAGAACACATTAACCACTAACCGTTACCAAGCCGGCGTTCAGTACTGGTTCTACAAGAAGTGTCGTGTACAGGCTAGTTACAGCTACACAAAGGTTAAGGGCCTTGTTGGCGACAATGGTATTTTGACACAGATTCAGGTGGGTTTTTAACAATACAAGACGATGCGTAGACACATTATTTATTTATTGTTAGCGATGTTTGTCGGTTGTTCTATGCCTGTGCTTGCTCAAAGCGAGGACGATTACGACGAGAGCATTCGCATGCCTGTGCGCCGTCTACATCCTGAACGCGAGCGCGAAAAAGCCCGCAAGAAACTACAGCAAGAGCTTGACGCAAAGAACAAATCGCAACAGCCTGCCGACGACTGGGAAGATGCCAGCCAGTCCAGTGGAAAGAAAAAGAAGGACAATCGCCGTGTAGTGGGCACCGTTCCTGCGGCAAAATCCACCGCCGACAAGTCGGTGCTCAACGACTTGCTCAACAAAGACTACTCGCTTGTACAATATGTCCCCACAGCTCCCACACGCATGGTGTGGCGCGACGACCCCGTCATCGAGAGTGAGAACGAACTGCTTATGCAGTTGAACAAAGTTCCCGTGCAGACTGGCGTTGTGCGTTACATGCCCAAGGGCGTATCGATGTCCCGTACCGAGAACGCATTCTATGCTTACTTTACCACCGATGGCGCTCGAGTTGAACCATTGCACCTGCGTGTGCAATACTATGCCGACGATCCATTGCAGTTCAATGACATCGTGTTTACCATCGACGGCTTTGACTACCGTTTCCGCGCGCTGTCTCCACAACATGGCAAGGGTACTGGCCGAATGATATGGGAGTTGTGCGACCAGGAGGCTTCATCGGCCGACAAGGATCTGGTCTATGCCCTGGCTCACGCCCACTGGGTGCGCATGTCACTCGTGGGCTCAGACGGGACAAAGCATGTGAAAATGTTAACAGAAACGCAAATTCGAGACTTTTATTTGGTTTTGCAACTCTTCCGTATGTTGGGTGGCCGCATTGGTTGATTTTATCCCAACAGCGTAATTTATGCCCCGTCAAGTCCTTTTGACGGGGTAATTTTTGGCATTTTCCGCCTATTTACAAAGCCAAACAATTTTTTTTCGCAAATTTTTCGAGTTTTATTTTGTAAATTCAAAACTTCGTTGTAACTTTGTCGCGTGAAATCTTCTAATAGGTCATATGATGGAAAAAATAGTTTCAAAACACCGCTCGTTGCCCCTGCTCGCCTCAGTTATCCTCACAATGGGAATGACTAGTTGTGCGTCGCTATTTGGCAACCAATATAGCAGTCATCACTGCTCACACACGGGACCGTGCATCTGTGAACACATGACTCAGTCGGAATACGAGTATGCTTTACGCCAACTCGCGCCCCAGAAAGAGGACAGCACTGTAGACTCTTTGATTCAAGAATTACTGGCCAAGGACTACTCTCTTGTGCAGTATACCGCTGATGAGCGCAAGCGTCTTGTTTGGATTGACGACACGGTGACTGAGACTCCTGGCGAACTGTTGCAGTATCTCAAGTCGAACAGCGGTCGTGTGATGCCTCGCGATGTAACAACAGACAACACCGAGAACGGCATCTATTTCTACTTCAACGAGCGTCCTGACGGCACCCCCGAGAATCTGCGTCTTCGCGTCCAGTACTATGCCGACGACCCGCTACGCTTTGAGAAGTTGCATTTCATCATCGACGGCTTTGACTACTACTTCACGCCCACCAACATCAAGCGTGGCAAAGGCAAAGGCATCATGATTTGGGAGAATAGCGATGACGCGCTTACTTCGCAGGACAAGGACTTGGTCTATGCTTTGACGCACTGCGAATGGGCAAAACTGAAGATTATCGGTGCTGATGGCATGCAGCATGTGAAGATGATCTCGAACAGCCAGTTTGAGGATTTCTACAACACATTGCAACTATACCGCCTGAAAGGTGGTTCACTATAGAAGACTATTCTAATACTCAAGGTAAATATATAATAATGGTTTGTACATGCGAGAAGGGTTCCAGCCGTGGTGGCCAGAACCCTTTGCTTTTTATGTTGTTTTAAAAAGTCCACAAAAAAAGATAGTCTAAGCGTGTGTCTTGGGCTATCTTTGTTCACGTTTTCGTCCAGTCACTGGACACTCACGTGCAATAGTTTAAAAACAGGAAAATCTTTAGAGCAGTGTGACCTCAACCTCAGTTTCGGTTTCGTTCACATTCACTTTTCCTTCGCGGGCCAGCCAACCGATAGCGGCATAAACCTCTTTCTCTTTCAGCTTAGTAGCTTTCTTGAGACCCTTCATGTTCAGGGTACCGTTGGCATCATTCAGCGCGTTCCAAGTAGCGCCAGCCCAAAGTCCGATAGTTTCAACGTTCATTTTCAAAAAAAATTTAATAACACATCAAAAATCGGGTGCAAAAGTACATCATTATTTTAAGCTATGCAAATTTTGGCCCCAAAAAGTTGCTTTAAAACATAAAAACAGCGGTTTTCGGTGGGGTGAAACCGCATATTTGAGGCAAAATAATTAGGAAATTATATAGCAATTGCCCTCGATGCAATGATAGGGCAAGACTAGAATTGAAACAAATTTAATGATCAGTGACAACTGGCATATAGTTCCCAACCGCAAATGACGCGAACTACATCTATGAACCGCGAGCACGCGAATTCGACTTGTTTGAGCAAATAATGAGAAATATTTTGTTAACTGCATTATTTTATCTATATTTGCACCAT
>JAEEVE010000295.1 GCA_016290765.1 Muribaculaceae bacterium | reverse complement strand
TCGACCAGGATGATCTCAACGTCTTTGTCGGTTTGCAGGGTGAGGCTTTTCAAGAGGTCCTCCACCTCGTCACGCCGGTTATACACCGGCACTATCACTGAAAAATAAGGCATCTCTATTCTGACTTTTGCTACTAAAGCACAAAAGTACAAAAAAAGATGATATCAACTCTTCTAACCAGGATTATTTCTCGCCGTAGTGTGAATGCATGGCCAGGATGTGGACAATGATGCGGTTATCGTCAACCGTGTAGATAAGGCGATGCTCGCGGTTGATGCGTCGGGACCACATGCCTGCAAGTGAATGCCTTAAAGCTTCGGGTTTACCTATGCCTGTGTAGGGATGCTGGGCGATATCGGCAAGCAGAAGCTTGATGCGGTTCACAATTTTCACATTACCGCTTTTGACAAAGGCATTGTAATGGTCAATCGCCGTCTGGGTAAGGATTATTCGGTACATGTGATGCGGTCAAGCAGTTGGTCTATTGATTCACCCTCTTGTTGGGCGGTTACACGACCATAGGCAATGTCGTCCTCGGCCGCCACAAGCGATCTCAGGAGTTGCGGGCGCTGCAACACAAACTCTGTTTCCATGATAGCATTGTAATCCTCAAGACTGATGACAACAACGCTTTCGGCACCGGGACGGCTCACAATCAACGGCTCATTATCGGCAGCGACAGCATCAAGATAACTCTTCAGGTTATTCCTCAAATCGGTATAATTGGTCGTTCTCATTGCTTCACGATTAAAATGACACCGCAAAGATAAGTACTTTTTTCAGTACTTCAAACTATTAAACTATAAAAATTGTATTTGTAGTTACTTAGGCTGTTTGGTTCTCGTGGTGCTGGAGTTTGAAGCGCTGCATGATGATGACGGCGACGACAAAGGCGGCGAAGTCGCTGGCCGGCAGTGAGGCCCACACGCCATCGAGCCCCCATATTGACGAGAACAGCAGCAACATGGGCAACAGGAACAGCAGCTGGCGCGAGAGCGACATGAAGATGCTGATGCGCACCTTGCCGATAGTCTGGAAGAAATTAGTCACCACAGCCTGGTAGCCGATGACAGGAAAGACGAGCATATTGATGCGGATACCACGTATGGAGATGGCAAGAAGGTCTGCATCGTCGGTAAACAGGCGTGTACATGGCCCAGGCAATAACTCACCGATGATCCAGCCGACAGTCATGGCAATGACCGAGGACGTGATGGTGAGGCGCAACACTTGCTTGACGCGGTCCATATTGCGCGCGCCATAGTTGTAGCCCGCGATGGGCTGGAAACCTTGACAAATACCCATAATCACCATAAAGAAGATGAAGCCCAAGCGGTTAGCGATGCTGTAGGCTCCCACGGCGAGGTCGCCGCCGTAGGTCATCAGGGCGTTGTTCATGAAGATGGCGACTACACAGCCCGTAAGCTGCATAGCAAACGGCGAGATGCCAATACTCACGATATCCTTGACTATGGCTCGGGCAGGCTTGAGAAAGCGCCACTCGAGGTGCAGCAGTTCGCGTTGGCGGCTGAACTGCCACAGTTGCCAACAAAGGACAACGGCCTGAGCCAGTACCGTCGCTATCGCCGCACCCTTAATGCCCATGTGCAGAGGCCATATAAAGATGGGGTCGAGGATAGTGTTCAGCACCACCGTGACAATAGTGGCTATCATCGCTGCACGCGGCTTGCTCGCCGAGCGCAGGGCGGCATTCAGACCCAGATACAGGTGGGTGATGACATTGCCCAGCAACAGGATGAACATGTAGGCACGGGCATGAGGCAAGGTTTGCTCACTAGCACCGAAGAAGGTCAAAATTGGGTCCAAAAACATAATCGACACGATGCCGACCAGCAGACCGGTAATAATGTTCAGAGCCACCATATTGCCCAAAACATTGTTGGCCTTGTCATATTGCCGCTGCCCCAGTCGCAAAGACATCAGTGTTGAGCCACCGATGCCCACCGCTGCACCAAAGGCTGCACCGATATTCATCAGGGGGAAGGAGATGCCCAGGGCAGCTAACGCCATCGGGCCAACACCATGGCCGATGAAGATACTGTCCACCATATTGTAGAGCGACGACGCCGTCATCGCTATCACACCAGGCAAGGCATACTGCCACAGCAACCGTCCCACCGGTTGTGTCCCTAGGGCCAATGTCGCTTCTTTGTTATCTTTCACGCAGAGTATTAAGTTGCAGGTTTTTCATTTTGAGTTGCTTCCTCGAGGCCGAAGCAGGCTTTGATGGCTGTGCGAATGGCTTCGGCACTGTGGCTGTTGCCCTTGAGGATGTTGAGGACGCCGCGAATGTAGTCGTCCTTGTTCTTGAAGCCGCACAGTGTGGCGACATTACTCTCGCCAATCATCTGTTTCTGGTTATAGACCTTGAGGATGCTGGCATAGTCATTATTGTCCTCATAGACGTGAAACTCGCGGCACAACTGATCATACAATCCGCGCGGATTGATTTCGCTCACGAGCTCCACCATGTGGTTCTCCAGGGCATTGATGCTTGTGAACTTCATGTCGATGCGCATTTCTACGTCACGTTTGACGCGATGACGCACGTGTTGGAGCGCCTGCTGCTTGAGTTCCTTGGTGAACATGAGGACAATACGCTTCTTGACCTTGGGGAAAACGATGTCGGGGTTCCGGTGCTTGTGGATCGCCACAGCACGAATGACACCTTCAAGCATGAAAAGGTTCTCGATCTCGGCGACATCGGGCACAAGGATATTCTTCTTGCGCAGGTATTCTACCTCGACATCGCTGCGCCGATCACGGTCAACGATGCCACGACTATCGAGCTGGTGGAAGTTCTGCAGGTCGCCAAAGGAACGCACAGTCTCGATTACCTTGTTGCAGCTGCCCAAGGGTTTGATTGTATATTCAGGGAAAATGAGCGGGTAGAGTTTAGCATCAATACTGTGCTTGTCGTCTCCCTCGATAAACAGGACGGGCTTGCGACTGCCCAGCAAATCGAGCAAGGCATTGTCCAAGTCGCGGCTGCTGGTCATCACCTCATAGTCCCACGCTACCGACTCAGGGTCAAATTCCTTGACCCACACACACTGGTTGTCGATGCGCGAGCTGGCAAATGACACATCGTGGGTGTTGTAGATAAAGGTGCAGTCGGGGCGCATCTGTTCCAGGACATTCCACAATGTGCGCATGATGCTGCTATGGATAAACGTTTCTGGATCATCGACCAAGATAGCGGCATCGGGCATGGCATAGAGCACGGC
>JAEEVE010000294.1 GCA_016290765.1 Muribaculaceae bacterium | reverse complement strand
GATACCCACCACTCCTGTTAAGGACCAGAACAAGTCGGGAACGTGCTGGTGCTATTCGACCAACACTTTCTTCGAGAGTGAGATTCTGCGCAAAACAGGTAAGGAAGTGCACTTGAGCGAGGGCTTCGTGGTCAACCACTGCTATCTCGACAAGGCTATCAAGTACATCCGCATGGACGGCGAGATTAACTTTGCCGAGGGTGGCGGCGCTGCCGACGTTGAGTACGTATGGCGCACTTACGGTATGATGCCTAACGAGGTGTATACCGGCATGACCAATGGCGACAAGAAATTTGACACCAGCGAACTTACCGATGCTCTCAAGGGCTATGTGAGCGTGATCAACAAGCGTCACCTCAAGAAACTCACCCCGTCGTGGATCGAAGGTTTCCAGGGCATCCTCAACGCCTACATGGGCAAGATTCCCGAGACCTTCCAGTGGGAGGGCAAGACCTACACTCCGCAGAGCTATGCCGCCTCGTTGCCCATCAAGATGGATGACTACATCGGTATCTCGTCGTTCACTCACCATCCTTTCTACAAGCCCTTCGTGCTTGAGGTGGCCGACAACTGGTTGTGGTACAACTATCAGAATGTACCCATGGAAGAACTCCTCGAGATTGTCAACTATGCCATTGACCATGGCTACACAGTCGCTTGGGGTGCCGACGTAAGCGAGAAGGGCATGAAGTGGCGCAAGGGTTACGCCATTCTTCCTGACGTGAAAGACACACCCGACCTGAAGGGCAGCGACATGGATCGTTGGACTCAACTCAGCGACCAGGACCGCGAGGCCGAGAAGTGGGAGATTAAAGGCCCCATGAAGGAGATCAAGGTTACGCAGGAGTTGCGTCAAGAGTGGTTCGACACCAAGGAGACTACCGACGACCATGGTATGGTCATCATGGGTAAGGCCGTAGACCAGGAGGGCAACCGCTATTTCAAGGTTCAAAATAGTTGGGACACCAACCAACTGTACCATGGCTTCTTCTATGTGAGTGAGGCATTCTTCCTGGGCAAGACCCTCGACATCATGGTTAACAAAGAGGCTATTCCCACCTACATCGCCAAGAAGATGGGCCTTAAATAAGTCATAAGGGCGCTGATACGCTTATAAATTTCAGGGGTCAGTAGTTTTGTATGCTACTGACCCCTGACTATTTGATACCTGAATCGCTAGCGTCCTAAATAGCGGCAGATAGTGTCCGTAAATGGGCGCCAATAACGCTTGGCCTTTATCTCGCCTACACCAAACATCACCGAGAACTCAGCAAAGGTGGTAGGCTTTTCCTGTGCCATGACAGTGAGTACCTTGTCGCTGAAGATGAGATAGGGTGCAATGCCTTGTGCACGGGCCAGAGCGAGCCGTGTAAGGCGCAACTCTTCGAATAGTTCTTTGTCGACATGGGGCAGATCGGATAGGATAGTTGCCTGTTGCGGTTTCTTGGATGAACGCATCTCAGTTTTGTTTCGCTGATACCTGGAGAACTCTACATGCGCATCTCCCTTAAGGATTTGTCGGCCATAATCAGTAATCTTGAGATGGTTGTTCTCCTCATATGCGACATAAAACAATCCCATCTGTAGCATTTGCAACATATATGCGTTCCACTCGCCGAAGGTCAAGTCGCGCCCTACCCCGTAAGTCCGCAGCTTGTGGTAGCCCGATTGCGTGAGTTCGGGCTTGCTGGCTCCCTTGAGAATATCGACAATCATGCTGACGCCTTCTCGCTCCTTGACACGCACAATGGCACTCAAAGCCTTCTGTGCCAGGATAGTGCCATCGATGCGTTCTGGTGGATTGGCGCAAACATCACAGCGATGGCAATCGTGGTCAAATTGCTCATCAAAGTAGCTGAGCAAGATGCGCCTACGGCACACAGTAGCCTCACAGAACTGCTGCATGCGTTGAAGTTTCTCCATATTGACCTGCGACTGACCCGACTCACGCGCAAAGTTCTGCAATGTAACCACATCGCCAAATGAGTAGAACATCAGCGCTTCGGCAGGCAGCCCATCTCGACCAGCACGGCCAATTTCTTGATAATAGCGCTCAATGTTCTGTGGCATATTGTAATGTATGACCCATCGCACATTGCTCTTGTTGATGCCCATGCCAAATGCGACGGTAGCACAAATGATGGGCACATCATCGTTGATAAAGTCGCGTTGAACAGTCTGCTTGTATTTGACTGACATTGCGGCATGAAACGGTTGGGCGTTAAATCCCAACTTTCGCAACTGTTGGGAGACTGTCTCGGTGGTTTTACGACTAAGGCAATAGATGATACCGCTCTCGCCAGGATGCCGCGAGAGAAAACGTACTATCTGGCTAAGCTTATTTCTTCCTACTGACTCGGTCACTACATTCAGGGTAATGTTTGGACGGTCGAACGAGGTCTCGAAAATCGAGGCGTTGTCAATATGCAACTGTTTGCGTATGTCTTCACGAGTCAAACGGTCGGCAGTAGCTGTCAGTGCCATAATGGGCACATCAGGAAATCGCTTTTTGAGTAATCCTAATTGGGTATATTCGGGTCGAAAGTCGTGTCCCCACTGCGAGATGCAATGTGCCTCGTCAACGACAATGAGTTTGGCGGGCATCTGGCGCAGACGTTCCAGGAAAGACTGCGACTGCAGGCGTTCGGGAGAGACGTACAGGAATTTATAATTGCCGTATAGACACTTTTCATAGGTACGGTTCACCTCGGCACGTGTCAAACCGGCATAAAGATAGGTGGCCTTGATGCGCAGGGCGCGCAAACGGTCCACCTGATCCTTCATGAGGGATATGATGGGCGTGACAACGAGTGCCATCCCATCGATGGCCATAGTGGGAACCTGAAATGTGATGGATTTACCGCCACCCGTGGGCATCAGCCCCAAGGTGTCACGTCCTTGAAGGACCGACTCGATAATATCTTGCTGCAGGGGTCTGAACTGATCATAGCCCCAGTATTTCTTGAGAATCTCAAGAATTGGCTTGGGCTGGCTCGGCATCGTCGTGCAGTTTTATGGCCTTGACCATGAGTTGAACCGAGGAGGTCATGCGGTGACGTGTCTCCTCGATTGTGTAACAGATGTCGATGGGTTTACCTGCCTTGAGAGCATCGTTGAACTCAGCCATGCCAAAGGCGATGGCATTATTGATCTTGTTGCCCTGCTCGTCGCACAGATCCAATTTGATGTGCTCCATCTTCTTGCCGACAACCTTGCTCGTGCCTGCATCAAAGACCTTGCGGGTCATGAAAACC
>JAEEVE010000293.1 GCA_016290765.1 Muribaculaceae bacterium | reverse complement strand
CTTCATGTCAATGCCAAATCCCTTGCCCAGCTGGCCCAGCAGATTCTCCTTGGGAACAATGCAGTTTTCAAATATCAATTCGCAGGTAGCGCTGCCGCGGATACCCATCTTCAACTCCTTCTTGCCAATGCTGAAGCCCGGCATGCCCTTCTCGACAATGAATGCCGAGATGCCCTTCGTGCCCTTGCTCTTGTCGGTCATCGCCATGACGATGAACACGTTGGCATAAGATGCGTTGGTGATGAAGATCTTCGAGCCGTTGAGCACCCAGTGGTCACCAGCATCGACAGCTGTGGTCTGCTGCATGGCAGCATCGGTACCAGCGTTGGGTTCGGTCAGACCGAAAGCGCCAATCCATTCGCCCGAAGCGAGTTTGGGCAGGTATTTCATCTTTTGTTCCTCGGTGCCGTGCTCCATGATGGGGGCCATGCACAACGACGTGTGGGCCGAGACGATTACACCGGTGGTGGCGCACACGCGAGAGAGTTCCTCGACGGCCATGATGTACATCTGTACGGTGCCGCCAGCGCCGCCATACTGCTTGGGAACAGGAATACCCATAATGCCCAACTTGCCCATCTTCTCGACGGTCTCAAGCGGGAAGCGCTCCTGCTCATCGACTTCGGCGGCCAAAGGCTTGACCTCGTTCTCAGCAAACGAGCGAATCATCTGCAAGAACAGTTGTTCTGTCTTTGAATAGCTAAAATCCATATAATTAATGTTTTTGTCCCCCTAAATCCCCCTGAAGGGGGACTTAAGTGTTCCCCCTTTAGGGGGCTAGGGGGACTGAAATTTGATTAATACTTATAGAATCCTTGACCAGTCTTGCGGCCTAACAAGCATGCACGCCCCATCTTGCGAAGCAGCGGGTGAGGACGGTACTTCGGGTCGCCAAACTCGTTGTAGAGCACCTCCATGATAGCAAGGTTCACGTCGTTACCAATCAGGTCGGCCAGGGCGAGCGGGCCCATGGGGTGGTTGGCACCAAGTTTCATGCACTCATCGATGTCTTCGGCACTAGCGATGCCGTCGGCAAGGATGCCTACAGCCTCGTTGATCATCGGGATGAGAATGCGGTTCACCACAAATCCAGGAGCCTCATTCACGGGAACGGGCGTCTTGCCAATCTCAGTAGCCAGATCGACGATGCACTTAGCAGTCTCGTCGCTGGTGAGCTGGCCCTTGATAACCTCGACCAACTTCATGCGGTCAGCAGGATTAAAGAAGTGGCAACCGATGAACTTGTCGGGACGGCTGGTCACGGCGGCAATCTCGGTGATGGACAGTGACGACGAGTTGGTGGCGAAGATGGTATCGGGCTTGCAAATCTTGTCAAGCTCGGTGAACACATCCTTCTTCAGCTGCATGTCCTCGACAGCAGCCTCGATAATCAGGTCGGCATCGGCGAAGGTGGCATAGTCGGTTGTGGTGCTGATGTTGGCCAGCATGGCGTCCATCGCCTCCTGGGTGATTTTTTCTTTCTCAACAAGCTTGGCAAAGCCCTTGTTGATCGAGGCCATCGCCTTGTCCAGGCTGGCCTGTGTACGGCTCTTCATGACAACAGGCATCTTGGCGGCAAAAGCCTTGACAATACCCTTGGCCATGGTTCCGGTTCCAATGACACAAATTTTCATATTGATAGTTTTTTAAAGTTTTTGTTCTTTTTTGAGAGGGCTAGATGCTCTAGATGTGCTTCTAGATTCTCTAGTTGTTAGTAAACGCTGTCTTGCGCTTGTTCAGGAAGGCGTCCATGCCCTCCTTCTGGTCGGCGGTGGCAAAGCACTGGCCGAATAGGTCGTTCTCCAGGGCGATGGCGGCGTCGGCATCCAGGTCATAGCCCTCGCTGATGCTTTGCTTGGCCAGACTGATGGCGATGGGAGCATTGGCCAGCATTTTCTGAGCCATCTCCATGGCGCGGTCCATCAGCTCTTCAGGCTCATAGACGGCGTTCACCAGGCCGATGCGCAGTGCCTCGTCAGCGCGGATGGCCTTGCCTGTGTAAATCATCTCCTTGGCATAACCTTGGCCAATGAGCTTGGGCAGACGGTAAGTACCCGAGAAGCCAGGAATGATGCCCAGACCCACCTCAGGCTGGCCAAATTTAGCCTTGGCCGAGGCGATGCGGATGTCGCAGGCCATTGCTAGCTCGCAACCGCCACCCAGGGCGAAGCCATTGACGGCGGCAATCACGGGGATGGGCAACAGCTCAATCTTGCGGAACACTTGGGCACCCAGGCGACCAAACTCGCGGCCCTGCTCCTCGTTGAGGTGAGCCATCTCGCTGATGTCGGCACCCGCGACAAACGATTTCTCGCCGTCACCAGTGATGATGAGCACGCGTGTGGCAGCATCCAGGTTGTCGACAAAGTCGCCCAACTCGCGCAGCAGGGTTGAGTTCAATGCATTCAGCGACTTCGGGGCCGAAATCTTCAGCACCGTCACTGCCTCCTGCTGCTCAATCTTCAAGAAATTATAGTCCATAAACTCTTAACTATAAACTCTTAACTCTCAAATGTCCATCGGTTTCAGGTCGGGAGCGATGATAAGCTTAGCCTCGGTAGCTTCCTGTACCTGCTCGACAGTGAACTCGGGGTGAATCTCGCGCAACACGATGCCCTCGGGGGTGATATCCATCACACCCATCTCGGTGATGATCATGTCCACCTGTCCGGCTGCGGTCAGCGGCAGTGTGCACTCCTTCAGGATTTTGGGTTTGCCCTTCTGGGTGTGCTCCATCGTCAGAATCACGCGCTTGGCACCCACCACCAGATCCATGGCACCGCCCATGCCTGGAGCCATCTTGCCAGGGATAATCCAGTTGGCTAGGTTGCCCTTCTCATCCACCTGCAGTGCGCCCAGGAACGACACGTTCACATGGCCGCCACGGATGATGGCAAACGAGGTTGCCGAGTCAAAGGTGCATGCGCCAGGAATCAACGAAGTGTATCCGCCACCGGCATTGATCAGGTTCTTGTCCTCCTCGCCCTCGGCGGGGGTGGCACCCATACCCATCGCGCCGTTCTCGGTCTGCAATGTGACCTCTACGCCATCGGGAAGATAGTTGGGAATCATCGTGGGGATTCCGATACCCAGATTCACTACGTCACCGTCGTGCAGCTCTTTGGCAGCACGCTTTGCGATGACCTCTCTCATTTCATTTTTTTCCATAACAAATGCGGTTTATGAGATAAATTGTATTTTGTTGTTGTATTTATCGGTTTTTAAGGTGCGTACATGACGGGACCCCATAGTCCGCT
>JAEEVE010000292.1 GCA_016290765.1 Muribaculaceae bacterium | reverse complement strand
GGGAGTGTTCTTTTTCGAACCACGGAAGCCCATCTTGCCGGCCGAAGACCATGAGATAACTTGTCCCTCACCGTTGGTGAGGCACACAATGATGTTGTTGAAAGAAGAATGTACATGCAGTTGACCTACGCCGTCAACCTTAACAACTCTCTTCTTTGCTGCGACTGTCTTTTTTGCCATACTTTAATATTATTTAGTAGCTTTTTTCTTGTTTGCGACGGTTTTCTTGCGACCCTTGCGTGTACGAGCGTTATTCTTGGTGCTCTGGCCACGCACGGGCAAGCCATTGCGGTGACGGATGCCACGATAGCAACCGATGTCCATCAGGCGCTTGATATTCATCTGCACCTCACTGCGCAGGTCACCCTCGACCTTGTAGTCCTCGGTGATGACCTCACGAACCTTGGCAGCCTCGGCGTCGGTCCAATCCTTAACCTTGGTGTCCTCGCTCACGCCAGCCTTCTCGAGAATCTTAGCGGCCGAGCTGCGACCGATACCGAAGATGTAGGTCAGAGCGATCACGCCGCGCTTGTTTTGGGGCAAGTCAACGCCCACTATACGAATTGCCATATTCTGTTAAAAAAAATTTGTGCAAAATTAGTCAAAAAAATCGATATATCAACCCTGACGCATCTTAAACTTAGGGTTCTTTTTGTTAATCACGTAAAGACGGCCCTTGCGACGGACGATTTTGCAGTCGGGGGTACGCTTTTTGATAGAAGCTCTTACTTTCATAGTGTCGTTATGTTAGCTGTAAGAATAGTTGTTTATTATTTGTATCTGAATGAAATCCTTCCCTTTGTCAGGTCGTATGGGGACATCTCCACCTTGACTCGATCGCCGGGCAGAATCTTGATGTAGTGCATGCGCATCTTGCCAGAGATGTGGGCGATGATTTGATGCCCATTTTCCAACTCGACACGAAACATAGCATTGCTCAACGATTCGACGATTGTACCGTCCAGTTCTATTGCGGTTTGCTTAGCCATAAATCAATGTTTCAAGCGTTAATGATTATACTTCGATGTTAGATGAATCGATCTCCCAGTACCTCCTTCACATAGTCGAACGACGAGAGGATGTCCGGTTTGCCGTGATGAACGGCAATTGAGTGCTCAAAGTGCGCACTGGGCTTACGGTCCTTGGTGCGGCAGGTCCATCCGTCAGCTTCCTGAAAGACATTTTTGCTGCCCATGTTGATCATCGGCTCGATGGCGATGGTCATACCGTTCTTGATGAGCGGCCCAGTACCGCGGCGGCCATAGTTGGGAACCTCAGGGTCCTCGTGCAACTTCTTGCCTACACCGTGACCGACAAACTCCCTGACAACTCCATAACCTCGCTTCTCGCAATAGGTCTGTATGGCATTGCCAATATCACCGATGCGGTTACCCGGTACAGCCTTCTCGATGCCCAGATAGAGGGCTTCCTTAGTGGTGCGCAGCAACTGCTTTACCTCCTCGTTGACCTCGCCTACACAAAAGGTATAGGTCGAGTCACCGTTGTATCCGGCTGGAGTCACCGCTCCACAGTCGACCGAGACGATATCGCCCTCTTCTAGGGCATAGTTCGACGGAATGCCGTGAACCACGTTCTCGTTGACCGAGATGCAAACGCTACCAGGAAATCCATACAGGCCCAAGAAGCCAGGAATGCATCCCTGTGAGCGGATATACTCGTCGGCAATCTGGTTGAGTCGGCGTGTCGTAATCCCGGGTGCCACCCACCGGGCTACCTCGCCCAGGGTGCGTGCCACCACGAGATTAGCTTCACGCAGCAACTCTATCTCTTCATCAGTCTTGAGAATAATCATTACTTAATCATACCATTGAAGTGGTGGAGTAGCGCCAATTAATGTGCGCGACCCTTGATTTTACCAGACTTCATCAGACCATCGTAATGGTGCATCATCAAGTGAGTCTCAATCTGCTGCAGCGTGTCGAGAACAACACCCACAGTAATCAGCAACGATGTGCCGCCGAAGAACTGTGCGAACTGCTGGTTGACACCGAAGTAGCGGGCAAATGCGGGCAGGATTGCCACGATGCCCAGGAAGATTGAACCCGGCAGGGTGATGCGCGACATGATAGAATCGAGATACTCGGCAGTCTTCTTGCCAGGCTTGACACCAGGGATGAAGCCGCTGTTCTTCTTCATCTGCTCGGCCATGTCGGTGGGACGCACCGTGATGGCAGTATAGAAGTAGGTGAACGCGAGGATCATCAAGAAGTAGACAGCATTGTACCAGAAACCGTTCATGTCACTGAACGTACGAGAGATCCATCCCAGCACACCGCTCTCTTGTGCATGAGCACCAAATCCGGCGAGCGTAATGGGGATGAACATCAGAGCCTGAGCGAAGATGATGGGCATCACGTTTGCCGCATTCACCTTCAGAGGGATGTACTGGCGAGCTCCACCATACTGCTTGTTACCCACGATGCGCTTGGCATACTGCACAGGCACCTTGCGCGTGCCCTGCACCAGCATCACAGCACCAGCAGTGACGGCGAACAGGATGATAATCTCAACCAGGAACATCACCAGACCACCCTGAGCAGTGCTCAGACGGCTAGTAAACTCCTGCATGATGGCACCCGGGAAACGGGCAATGATGCCCACAAGGATGATCATTGAGATACCATTACCAATACCCTTGTCGGTAATTTTCTCACCCAGCCACATGATGAACATGGCGCCTGCGGTGAGGACAATCGACAAGTAGAACATCGTCAACCCACTCATATGCGCATGTCCGCCAGCTGCATTGACCTGATACTGCAGGTTGATGAGATAGGCCGGAGCCTGAACCAGCAGGATGATCACAGTGAGATAGCGCGTGTACTGGTTGAGCTTCATGCGGCCACTCTCACCCTCGCGCTGCATCTTCTGGAAGCTGGGCAAAACCATGCCAAGCAGCTGGATGACGATCGACGCGGTGATATAGGGCATGATACCCAACGCAAAGATCGAAGCCTGCGAGAATGCACCACCCGAGAACATATCGAGCAGCTGCATCAGACCACTGTCAGTGAAGCTGCGCATGGCCTCCAAGTCTTGGGGGCTAATACCCGGCAACACCACGAAACATCCCAGACGATAAATCAGGATGAACATGAACGTGATGGTCAGACGACGGCGCAGGTCCTCAATCTTCCAGATGTTCTTGATTGTTTGAATGAGTTTCATCAGTTTTTATTATGCTTTAGTGATTGAACCACCAGCCGAAGTGATAGCCTCTTCAGCCTTCTTTGAGAAAGCGTTGGC
>JAEEVE010000035.1 GCA_016290765.1 Muribaculaceae bacterium | reverse complement strand
CTTGAGACAGTTCTTTATTCTGCTGGGATAGCGATTCACTCCGTCGGGAAATCTCTTTCAGCTCAAGATACAACTGGTTAATCTCATTCTGCTTGGTGACGACCTCAAGTTTTTTCCTTTTCTGCCAAAATGCGAAGGCAATTCCAACTAACAGAAACAGCACTATTGCAAGTATGGCAATAAAGCGACTATGTTGTTGTGCAAGCTTACTATCGGCCTCGGCTATATGAAGCTGTGAATCCTTCTCAATGTCTATAAGTTTTTGTTGAAGAGAACGGACCAGCAGACCGTCGGCCATGTCGCTCCTTTGGCCGCTCAGACGCACATAGGTCGGCAAGTCTCCTTTGGCATAGGCCACCAGAGCCTGCGAGCGCATCCAGTCAATGGAGTCGCCAGCAGTGGCCGGGACAGGAATCCTCGCCAACATCGCTTGCGCCGAATCGACTTCGCCCAACTGCGCCATTGCCTGGCAGGCGGTGTTGAGACAACGCAACGCGGTGGCGGGGGCGACCGATGGATTGGACAATGCCGTGAGAGCGAGTGCTTTTGCCTGCCTCAAATCATCGCCAAACAAGTAGTGTCCCGCTAGGGTCTCGAGATTCACACAATAGTAGGTGTCATCGCCCAGTTCCTGGGCTAACCGGCTGGCTTGGAGCGCGACAGGAACAACAGAGTCAGGGATTGAATTGCGGTAGAGGGCGGCCAACTCGCTGAGGCAGTACAGCACACGAAGCGAGTCGCCCGTCTGCCGGTATAGACCGAGAGAATGGCGGTAGTATTCGATGGCCTTGTCGTCTTCAGTATAAGAATATTGGTAAAGTTGTGCAATACGGAACAGCAGATAGGCCTGAAGTCGCATCTGCCCATGATGTTCGGCATACTGGTTGGCCTCAAGATAGCAGTACATGGCGCTGTCGAGCTGGGGCAGTTCCTCCATCACGCAGCCCTTGTAGAGCAGCGAGCGGGTGCGCTTGTCCTTGTCGTGCCCATCGGCATAGTAGTTTACCGCCAGGTTGATGGTGTCGAGGCGGTAGGTGTGAATGTCGGCTTTATACTTGGCCTGGGTCAGCAGCAGGGCACGGTAGGCGCGGTCAGCAGCGGTGGGCAGCGAGTCGTCGGGGATGGCTTGGAGCAGCGCGGCGGCACTGTCGGGAGCCACGGCGATGAGCGAGTCCAGCTCCACCAGCCGCGGCGACACCGCCCGATGATGCCTGCAGCCCATCAGCAACAGCAATGTCAGCGCAAATATGATTGTTTTCTTCATTATGTCACAAGTTTTGTTTTACCCAGCAAATCCACTGATGACAAACCGTCATTAACTTTCACAATCAAAGTAAACCTCGGTTTAGACTGCAAATTTAATGACTCTTGCGCAAACAACCAAATATTTCCCTATTTCATTGCGGTTGGTGCTAGCATTTTGCTATTTGTCCAGCGATTGTTTTGCCGATTGGGGGATAATTTATAATTTTGGGGCGAGTTTTCAAGAAGTTTGATGGCTATTGGCGAGTATGCAGGTTGTGGCTTGCGTTGCCTGCATGGCCAGGCTAGCCGTTGTTGTGATGAACGCTAACCGATGTGTGATATGAGGAGATTGGTATTGATATTGGCCTGTGCGCTGTGCGCTGGGCTGAGTGGTGTGGCCCAGGTGGTGCAGGTGAGCCACATTGAGCGCATGGCGGTGCCCGAGGATGCCGCGCAGGTGGCTGGGGTGAGCCCAGCAGGGAACTATGTGCTGCTGACGAGCGAGTGCCATGGCGGCCTGACGCTGCTGGACCTCGCCACTGGCGAGCGCCGTGTAATCAGCGCGGCTGCTGGAGCGGGCTACAACGTGGGCGTGTCGCAGGACGGCAACCACATCGTCTACCGCCAGGTGGGCATCGACAACAAGAAGCTGCGCCAGGTGGGGGTGCAGCACTACAACATCACGACGGGCGTCACCCAGCCATTGGCGGCGCCCTCACGCGGGCTGCAGGCGGTGCAGGTAATGGGCAACACCGTCATGACCGTCGACAAGGGCCAGGCCAGCGTCAAGAGGCTGGACGGCAGCCAGGCCGCGAAAGCCGTGATGGCCTATGCCACCCAAAACTATGAACTGATGGTGGCTGTGAACGGCAAGACCCGCCACCTGACCCCGCTGGGTGCCGACAAGCGCTACATCTGGGTGTCGCTCTCGCCAGGCGGCGAGAAGGTGCTGTTCTACGTGAGCGGTGACGCGGCCTATGTGTGCAACATCGACGGCACGGGGCTCCAAAAACTGGGCACGCTGCGCGCTGCCCGATGGCTCGACGACAACATCGTTGTGGGCATGAACGACAAGGACAATGGCGAGACATACGTCAGCAGCGAGATAGTGGCCGTGGACTTGCAGGGACATCGGCAGGTGCTCACTGGCAAGGAAGTGATTGCGATGTACCCGCAGTGTGGTGGCGGCAAGATCGCCTTCTCGACGCCGACGGGAGAAATTTACTTGATTCACCTGACTAAATGATGACGGCTATGAGAAAGATTGTGACACTTGCAGTGGCCGCTATCATTGCGGCAGGCACCATGCAGGCGGTGACAACCGACGCACTGCGCATCTATCTGAATCCCGGGCACGGCTCGTTTGGGCCCAATGACCGCCCCATGAGTACCGTGGGGCATCCGGGGACCAGCAATCTGGCCGATCCCGACTCGCTGGGCTTCTATGAGGGCCGGGGCACGCTGCAACGCGCGTTCGGCATAGCCAGGTATCTGAAGCAGGTGGGTGTCAAGAGCGAGAACATCGTATTCTCGCGTCTGGCCAACGGGCCGTGGCCCTATGTGGCTGGCGCCGAGGATGCCGACATGTATAACCGCCCCCTGTCCGAAATCTGCGAGGAGGTCGAGCTGGGCAACTTTGACATGTTCATCAGCGACCACTCGAACGCCGCCACCGACGGCACCAACACCAACTACCCGCTCGTCTTGTATCGTGGCTATGATCTGGGCACGACAGGAGCCGCAGGGTATGACGGCGATGCTGTCGAGGGCAGCTATGAGATGGCATGCGCGGTGTGGGACTCGCACTACATGAGCGAGCTGGACCCGCAGTCGCACTACTCGCTGACGAGCCGCAACATTCGGGGCGACATCAGCTTCTACGGGAGCTATTCGACAGGCACGCGCAGCAACGGCAAGAAGTATTCGGGCTATCTGGGTGTGCTCAAACATGGCGTGCCGGGCTTCCTGCTCGAGGCATTCTACCACACCTATCAGCCTGCGCGCCACCGTGCCCTGAACTTTGACTACGACCAGCAGGAAGGCCGCCGCGAGGCGCGTGGCATCGCAAAATACTTCGGGTTGCCCAGCCTCACCACCGGCGACATCATGGGTGCCGTGCGTGACCTGCACGAAAAGTTCGCTCACACCTACTATCACCCCGCTCCAGGCACTGATGACGTGTACTTGCCGCTGAATGGCGCTGTTGTCAAGCTGCTCAAGGACGGCAATGAGGTGGCGACCTACACAGTCGACAACGAGTACAACGGTATCTTCGTGTTTGAGGACCTTGAACCGGGCGACTACACGCTAGATGTGGCACTCGATGGCTACAAGCCCTTGTTCGATGAGTACAAAGTGCCCATCACCGTCACCGCCGACAAGACAAGCTATGCCAAGCTATGGCTGGAGAGCGAGGACTATGTTGCTCCTGTTGAGGTCTTTGAGAACTATCCTGACCCCAAACAGCCCAACTACCTGAAGCTGGCCAGTGAGTTCATCTTCAGTCAGTCGAAACAGGCCATCGATTTTGCTGGAACGGTGAAAGATGCGGTGCAACTGGGCGACTCGACCATCGTGCTCACCAACGACGGCAAGGTGCCACACCTCTATCTTATTAAAACCAGCACCAAGGAACTCGTCAAGGAACTGAGCACCCAGGGCATTTACACCGAGGCTAGCCCAGGCTTCTTCAGCCCGCTGAACGCCATCAACCGCACGGCCGATAACAAGCTCGTGGGCGTGTCGTTCACCGAGAACCAGTATGGCGCCGAAAATGTGGCTGATGGCTATACTCGTGGCACGGCGCGAGTCTATATCTGGAACAGCATTGATGGCGACCCGACGTTGTTCACATCGACGACCAGCTCGGGCAACTACTATCATGCCAACGTGGGCCATGCCATTGCAGTGAATGGCCCATCGACAGGTGAGTGTGAAATTTTGATTACAGCCATGACCACGGGCAGTTCCCTAGACATGCGCCTGGTGCATATCAACATGGTGGATGGCGAGCAGTCATCGGTGTTCCATGACAACCTGTATTCCAACGGATTTGTGGGCAAGCAGGATGCTTATGGCGAGGAATTGCATTTGGCCATATCGCCCAATGGCGACGACAAGGCCATCATCGGCGGCATGGGCACAATCAACGAATTTGTGACACCGACTGCGATTGCTGGAACCTCGCCTAATGTAAAACAATTAAGCGATGAGTTCGGAGCTACAGGCGTGGGATTCCAATGCTTCAAGTATGCTGGTCACAGCTTGCTTGTCACGCCTTATGCCAAGGAGGGTGTTGTCAAGGGCATCAAGATCCTTGACATCACCGATGGTATAGAAAATGCTAAGCTCATCAAGACTGTAAATACCGACCTTGTGAGTGTCGATGGCATGCCGCATAAGGCTACCCACCACGATCCTGTCCTGAATGGGCTGACCCAGAATATTGCAACGGCGATGGTCGATGGAATCGACATCGAGGCGACACTCGTGGGCGTCAATGGCATCAGCATGTTCACCACTCGAGGGGTCGACCAGCCCATCGTCAAGGGCATATATGCTTATGGCCTGAGGTCTCAGAAAAATGGAAACAAGTACACTTTCACTTTCACCTCCAATGACAACGCAGTGAGCGGCTCGATCATCTTCTCTGACCGCGAGACGAGCCAGGTGCTTGGCGAGTGGCCGCTGACCGATGTCGTCGAAGGCGAAAACAGTGTCACGCTGACGGTCGATCAGATTCCTGGGGTGGAGGGCATGACCATCGACTGGGCTGTGAAACTGGTGGGTAACACCATACCCAACTTCGGCCTGATTTACGCATCGGACAACTATGCGGGCCAGCTGTTCAATACCGTTGACCGCAGCCCCGAGAGCCGGTTCTTTGGGCGCATCTATGTCGGCAACCGTGTCGATAGTGGCGACCTCGGGAATGGCATGTGGATTTATAGCCCCGAGTATGAGCGCATTAACACTGATGTTATCAATGCCCGTACCGACGGCAAGGTCTTTGGCAGCAACTACCGCATGGGCATCGACAGTGAGGGCAAAGTTTATATGCCCGACTGGGGCGATGGCAGTTCGGGTGTTTTCATTTTCGATCCCAGCGCTGAGGGAGGTATTTTCTATCCTTTCTTTGCTAACGAGGACGGTTCTTCGCTCAATCGTGATGGCCATGGATTGTTGACCAACAATGCCGGTGAGGCAGTAGCTGGCTCGTCACCGGGCGTATATGTTGCGGGTAAGGGCGATGCGACCAAGTTGTTTGTCTACAACGAGGACCTTATCATTCATGGTACCGGCAACAATGTTAGTGTCTATAACATTGGCAACACATCGCATTGGAACCAGGCTCCCGATATCACATACGCTGTTGGCCCATGGCAACTCAACACCAATGGCAATGTCTGGGGATATCCCGATGGCAGTTGCTGGGTGTCGCAATACCGCAGCGAAGGCAAAAATTCACCAGATGTGCCTTCGCTCATGTTCATCGATCCCGAGGGCAATGTAACGTTCAACTCAGGCAGGGCTCCTTTTTACGAATACCTCAATGGCTCAGATCGTGCCGGATTTGCCGTGAATGAGGAAGATTCAGTACTATCTATCAACGATGGCAGTGGCATCATCCAATTCTTCGATGTCAAGATGGACGGCTACACGCCTACATTGACACCAAAGTACTCATTCAAAGCCACTCAAGTGCTGAATGGCAACTCACTCTTCCAAATGAATTACGACTATGCTGGAAACTTGGTGGTTACCGGCTCGAAGCTGGGCATCTACGCTGTCCCCACCGAGGACAACCAGGCTACCACACCTGCTCGAAGCGAGTTTGCCATCCTCAAGGAATTGTCCGATGTCACGGTTCTATCTGTGAGCAAGCATGTCAAGAGCGTACGCTACTACAATGTCGCCGGAGCATCAAGCGACCATCCCTTCACCGGTGTCAATATTATCGTAACAACCTATGACGACGGCACCCAAAAGACCATCAAGGCCGTTCACTGATGCACGATAGATGAAGAATTACCGCCTGGCAGCCCCCTGCCAGGCATTTTTTTCAACACCCCTCAAAAAATTCTTAATTCTTAACTCTTCATTCTTAATTAAAAGTCGTACCTTTGTAGTCTCCAAACCGAGATTATGCACATTGCCATTGCAGGAAATATCGGCAGCGGCAAGTCAACCCTTACCAGGCTGCTTGCCAAGCACTACGGATGGACACCACGATTTGAGACCGTCGAGCACAATCCCTATCTCGAGGATTACTATCGCGACATCCACCGCTGGTCGTTCAACCTCGAGGTGTTCTTCCTCAAAGAGCGCTTCAAGGATTTGCTGGCCATCTCGCAGTCGAACGAGACCATCATTCAAGATCGTTCGATCTTTGAAGGTGTCTATGTCTTCATGGCCAACAACAAAGCCATGGGCAACCTCAGCGACCGAGACTACAACACCTATATGGAGCTCTTTGAACAGATGCTCTCGGTGGCCAAGCTGCCAGACTTGATGATTTATCTACGGGCATCGGTGGCACACCTGGTGGGAAACATTCAGAAGCGAGGGCGCGACTACGAGCAGACCATGCAGCTCGAGTATCTCGAGAACCTCAATAACCGCTATGAGGACTTTATCACAAAGCAGTATAAAGGCCGCGTCATGATTGTTGAAAAGGACAACCTTGACTTTGAGAACCGCCCCGAGGATCTCACGCAAGTCACCGACCGCATCGACCGCTTGCTCTTCGGCCTATTCCCCGACACCTAGTTCTCTTGAATCCCTAACAATCTACTTAACTCCCTTTAACTACTTAACTCCTTAACTACTTTTTAACGAAGATGCATATCGCAGTAGCTGGAAATATCGGATGTGGCAAGACCACACTCACCCGCATGCTGGCCAATCGCTACGGGTGGACACCGCGTTATGAGTCGGTCGCCGACAACCCCTACCTCGCCGACTTCTACGCCGACATGAAACGATGGTCGTTCAATCTGCAGATTTACTTCTTGAACCGCCGCTTCAAGGAGGTGGTCGAGATTTCCAAGAGCGACGAGTACATCATCCAGGATCGCACTATCTTTGAGGACGCATGCATCTTTGCGCCCAACCTGCACGACCAGGGAATGATGAGCGACCGCGACTTTGACAACTACAAGGACCTCTTTGACTTGATGATGTCGCTAGTCAAGCTGCCCGACCTGATGATCTACATCCGCGCGAGCATACCCACGCTGGTTGCTCAGATTCAGAAGCGAGGTCGCGACTACGAACAGACCATGCGGCTCGATTATCTGCAAGGTCTGGAACAGCGCTACGAGAAGTGGATTGCCGACTACCAGGGCCCCCTGTTGGTCATCGACGGAGACAACTGCAAGTTTGGTGAGAACCCCGAACACTTTGCGCAGGTCACCGACCGCATCGACACCATGCTCTACGGCCTCTTCCCCATGCTGTAGTCCATAGCATTAAAACACAACAAAGACAACGAGTACGCAATTGCCCACTCGTTGTCTTTGTTTGTCTTTTGTTACTGGCGACATGCATGAATGCATCGTTTCAAGCGGCGGTTGGTGGTGATGAGCCAGTGCATCAGGCGAGGCCAGTGCAGCAGGGATTGTAAAATGCGGGTCTTGGTGCGGAAACCAGCAGATGGGTAGGAGAGTACTTGGCGATACCACGGGTCGGTGCGGTCAATTCTTGACGTGTAAAATGCCAGGCGGTCAATCTCCATGGCGCGCAGTGCTGGCTCGAGTGACCCAAGCATTCCGCGATCCTGTAGGTGCTCACGAATCAAACGGAAATACTCCCGCCACAACTCCTGCCGGTGCAACGGCCCCGCAATCGACAGGGAGGTAGGGTTGTAATAGTAATTGTAGACCACGTCATTCATGAAGCCTACACGTTGCAGGTACGCCGTGAGGTGAATGAGTATGAACGTGTCCTCGTTGGGCAGTCGTAGCTCATGGGGTGGGAAAATGTCATCGCTCCACAGTGCGCGGCGACTGATGCTCCCCCACAAAGCACATTTGCACTGCGGGTTGAACTGATAAGCTAGGAACGACTCGCCCGTAAGGATGCCAGTGGCAGCGTGTCGCACGACGTGATGTCCATTGCCCTCTATACGATTGAAGTTCCCGTATCCCATATCAAGGTGATGGTCAACGAGATAACGATAAAGCTTGGCAATGGCATCGGGCGGAAGTGTATCGTCGCTGTCGACATGCACTACATATTCACCACGCGCGGCACGAAGGCCCGCGCGACGAGCCTCGGCAAGTCCGGCATTTGCTTGGTGTATCACCACAATGCACTCGTGCTGTGAAGCGTAATCATCGCAAATGATTCCAGCATTGTCAGGCGAACCGTCATCGACCAAAACAATCTCTATGTCATCGAACGATTGCGATAACACACTGTCGATGCATCGAGGCAAGGTCGATGCAGTGTTGTAGACGGGTATGATGACAGAGACCATGGGAGCCATGACTAGATGATTTGGTAAATGAATTGTTCGATTTGTTGTGCCATGACTGACTCATTAAATCGTTGTTCTACCCATTGTCGAGAAGCTTGTCCCAAGGCTGCACGCTCATCGTTGCTCAACTGCATCATTTGGTTCAAGGCATTGTGCATAGCGCTCACATCACCAGGCGCGACACATTGCACACATGGGGCATCCGAAACATAGTCTATTGTGCTAGTGGTCAATGAGCAGATGACAGGGCGTGCCATCGCCATCGACTGAAGAAGCGACATCTGGCCGTAAGAATAAGGCAGTTCGGGAAGAGGCAGTACCACCACCTCGCAACTGTTGATGAGAGACATGAGCCGATGCAACGGCTCAGCGGTGTGGAACACAATATCTTGACAAGCGCATTGCTTGGACAAAGTTGTGTCACCCACAATGTTTAATTGCCATCCACGACCCGTGGGGAATGCTCGACATAAAGTCTCGAAATCGCGTTTGGCATAACCAAAGGCCAACATCTTGTGACTGGCAACGTAAGGCTGAGGGGTGAAATAGTCACAGTCTACACCGAAGGGGATGAACTGCGCATTTCGTGCAAGAACAGGGTAATGCTGGCGATAAAAGTCGAGCTGGCGCGTGTTGTGAGTGATGATGTGAGGACCTTTGCGCAAGGCATATCTGATTAGAGGGGTTTCGGTGCGGTTCACGCGACCGCCGTTCAGACAACCCACATCAATCATCGCATGAGGAGGACAATGGTGCGAAAAACTAGAAAGCAACTCATAAACAAGGCCACTCTGGGCGCCGTGTGAGAGGATGAGGTCATACGATTTTCGCCGAAAAAAGGCATGAAAGGGCTGGCGGACATAAAATTTGGCTTTCTTCTCCAGCCACTGAAATGCTCCTGAAGGACCGCGGTCCAGCACATCAACCTCTACCTTACCACGAAAGTGCCGGAAGAACCAATATGGTTCTCCGGCAACTTTTTTGTCTGGCGCTTGGAGCTGCGGCTGATCTTCAGTGAGCTGTGCCACATTCCAGTTGGGTATGAACAATATTTTCACCACACTCAATTCAGCCAATTGCGCAGTCTCAGTTATTTAAAGCTTTGCATGTAGATGTCGATGAGTTCTTCACGATTGAGGAAGCGCGGGTCAAGGTCGAGCATTGCCTGGCCCGTGGCACAAGCATTGTCCACCATGCGTTCAAAGTCGGCAGGCGTTATGCCATACTCGCTCAGGCGGATGTCACACACTCCGCACTCGCGCTGCATCACGGCCAACGCGTCTAGGAAGTCGCTGGGACGGGCAGCCTTCTGCTGCGTCATCTTCTCGGCCATCTTCATGTAGCGCTTCATCATATCGTTCTTGAATGTCTTGAAGTAGGCCTGGCTGATGGCAATCAGTCCCGCTCCATGCGGCAACCGCGGGAAAAATGCACTCATGGCGTGTTCCAATGCGTGCTCACCCGTGCAACAGCTGGTACTCTCGACCATGCCCGCCAGGGTGCTCGCCCAAGCTACCTTGATGCGCGCCCAACGGTTCTTTGGGTCGGCGACTGCAACAGGTAGGTATTTATACAAGATACGGATAGCCTCCAGCGCATACAGGTCGCTGATGGGTGTGTGTGCCTTGCTGATATAGCCTTCGGCGGCATGGAAAAACGCATCAAAGCCCTGATAGGCCGTCAACCGCGGTGGTACGCTCATCATCAAGTCGGGGTCAACAATTGCCAGCGTGGGGAACACGAGCGGGCTGCCCCAACCAATTTTTTCGTGTGTCTCTTCATTGGTAATCACGCCCCACAAGTCAACTTCGGTACCTGTGCCGGCGGTCGTGGGAATGGCAACGATGGGCAGCGCACGCTCAATGGCCTTGCCACCACCAGTGCCGCCCTTCACATAATCCCAAAAGTCTCCCCCCATCGCTGCCGTCACGGCGATGGCTTTGGCTGTGTCAATCGAGCTGCCACCACCCAGGCCAATGACAAAGTCGCACGCATGTGTCCGGCACATTTCGGCGCCTTCCATCACGTGCGACTTGATGGGATTGGGTAATATCTTGTCAAAGGTGACATGACCGATGCCGGCCTTGTCAAGTTGTTCTTCCAGTGTCGACAGGTAGCCGAAACGCTTCATCGAGCTGCCTGCCGAAATAACAATTAAGGCTTTCGTGCCCGGCAAGGGCATCGTGGCCAAGTTCTTCAACTCCCCACCACCGAACTGTAGCCGGGTGGGGATGTTCAGGCCAAACTTCATTTGTCCTCTCATATTTTATAGGGTATTATGACACCGCAAACGGTGCCAAGGTTAATATTTTGTCAGGAGCGATGCCCCTATTGAACTGTCACACCGCAAAGATACAAAACATTTCGCACAATTCCTAATTTTTCTCCGTTTTTCTTACCAAAAACTCACTATAGCCACCCCCAGACTTGCCAGTGTGACAAAAAAACAGTACCTTTGCGAGAATTTTCTCAATAAGGAGAAACAAGACGGTTGAGACCGTGCCACGGATCAATCGAGGACATTCTCCATTGAATAAGGAATGATCGAAGCCAAACATATCATCAAACGCTATGGCGACCTTGAGGTGCTGCGTGGCGTGGACGTGACCATCGGCCAGGCCGAGGTGGTCACCATCGTCGGACCCAGCGGAGCCGGCAAGACGACCTTGCTGCAAATTATCGGTACTCTGGACCGACCCGATGATGGAACAGTCACTTACGACGGGGTCAATGTGCTGGGATTGAAAGGGCGCGAACTGGCCCAGTTCCGTAACCGTAACGTCGGCTTCGTATTCCAGTTCCACCAACTGCTGCCTGAGTTTACCACTCTCGAGAATGTCGCCATTCCCGCACTTATCGGCGGAGAGAAACGCGATGCAGCCTACAATCGGGCCAAGGAACTGCTCGATTACCTACATCTCACCGACCGCCTTGAGCACAAGCCCGCTCAACTGTCGGGCGGCGAGCGGCAGCGAGTGGCTGTGGCACGTGCTCTCATCAACCGGCCCAAGGTGATCCTCGCCGACGAGCCCAGCGGCAGTCTGGACACAGCCAACAAGCAAGAACTGCACCGTCTGTTCTTCCAGTTGCGCGACGAGATGCGACAGACCTTTGTCATCGTTACCCATGACGAAACGCTAGCTGGTGAGGCCGACCGCATCCTGCGCATGAAGGACGGAATCATTGTAGACGAGCAAAGCACAACGCACGATGCAGAATGACCACCTGAAAATATTGCCCCGATTTGCCCTGCTGGCAAGCATGCTCTTTCTCATGCTACTGGCGTGCAGCGACGAGGATGTAGACCGTCGCTACACCGACTATCGCTTGGATGTTGTTACCTTCCTGGGTAATGAAGGTGGGGCACACTTCGAGTTGCTACGTCGTGACGACTCCACATCGCTGCTTCTTCTGAGCAATGTCACCCTGGGTACGTCGTTCAAGGCTGGCAACCGCGTGCTTTTGCGCTATGACTGGGCCAATGCAGCCACGGGTAATACCCGCCGCATCAATGCCTATGGCGTCTCGTCCATCGTGAGCGACTCGCTGCGATATACTGTCAAGCCACTGAGTGAATACCTCAACCAGATGGAGCCCATTAAGCTCCTGAGCATCTGGCGCACAGGCGACTACCTGAACCTGCACTGCCAGGCCGAGTTGACCGGCAAGCCACGCCACTTCTACCTGTTGCTCGACAGTGCCACTGCACGGCAAGACACTGTGCACTGCTACTTGGTCAACAACACCCACGGCGACACCACCTATCACTGGCGAGAGGCCTATGCCTCGTTCTATGTGGGAAGCATCTGGAACCGCCCCTCGTGTCGCACCATGCGCATCCACATCAACGACGCCGCCTTCCCCGCCAGGGCAACACACGACTTTAACAAATAATCAGATACTAAAATGGCTAACGAAAACAAACAAAACCAAATCCAAATTGAGGTACCTGCCGACGAGATGCAGGGAAAATATGCTAACTTGGCTGTCATCACCCATGGGCCCAACGACTTCTTCATTGATATGATCTTGATGGCTCCCAACACCCCCAAAGCGCGCGTGCAGAGTCGTATCATCATGACGCCCGAAAATGCCAAGCAACTGCTCATGGCGCTCAACGAGAACGTGCGCAAGTATGAGCAGGCTTTCGGTGAGATCAAGCCGCGCCAGCCCAAGGGCGGTGCCAACCCTGGCATCATGGATTTTCCCCTGCCCAAAGGCCAAGCTTAATCAAAGCATAATGCACAATGATAGCCAGCCCGTGGCTATTTTTAACTCTTAATTCAATTAGGATGCTAACAATTTACAATACACTCACGCGACGCAAGGAACCCTTTAAGCCCCTCAACGAGGGACGCGTGGGTATGTACGTCTGCGGACCCACTGTCTATGGTGACCCCCACCTGGGTCACGCACGGCCCGCCATCACCTTTGATGTCCTCTTCCGCTACCTGCAGCAACTGGGCTACAAGGTGCGCTATGTTCGCAATATCACCGATGTGGGTCACCTCGAACATGACGCCGACGAGGGCGAGGACAAGATAGCCAAGAAAGCGCGTCTCGAGCAGCTCGAGCCCATGGAAGTTGCGCAGTTCTACACCAACCGCTACCACGAGGCGATGCGCCAGCTCAACGTGCTACCACCCAGCATCGAGCCGCATGCTACTGGCCATATCATCGAGCAAGAAGAGCTGGTCAAGGAAATCCTTGCCAACGGATATGCCTACGAAAGCAATGGCAGCGTATATTTCGATGTCGAGAAGTATAACCGCGACCACCACTATGGCGTGCTTAGTGGTCGCAATCTTGACGAGGTGAAAGATGCGAGCCGCGACCTCGATGGTGTAGGTGAGAAACACAACCAGGCCGATTTTGCCCTGTGGAAGAAGGCGCAGCCCGAGCATATCATGCGTTGGCCGTCACCCTGGAGCGAAGGCTTCCCTGGATGGCACTGCGAGTGCACCGCCATGGGACGCAAGTACCTGGGCGCGCACTTCGACATCCACGGTGGCGGCATGGACCTGGTATTCCCGCACCATGAGTGCGAGATTGCGCAGGCCGTGGCAAGCCAAGGCGACGACATGGTGCGCTACTGGATGCACAACAACATGATTACCATCAATGGTCAGAAGATGGGCAAGTCGCTGGGCAACTTCATCACCCTGGAGCAGTTCTTCACGGGTGACCATCCCAAGCTTGACCAGCCCTACACGGCCATGACCATACGCTTCTTTATCCTTCAGGCCCATTACCGCGGCACAGTGGATTTCTCCAACGAAGCACTGCAAGCCGCCGAGAAGGCCTACGAGCGCATGATGGACGGCTGGCACCGCCTGCTTGCACTTAAGCCGGCTGACCAGTCGACTGTTGTTGTCGAGGACTATGCTACCCGCTGTGCCGAGGCCATGAACGACGACTTGAACACCCCCATCGTCATTGCTACTTTGTTTGATGCCTGCAAGGTCATCAATCAGGCCAACGATGGTGCTATCGCGTTGAGCCAGGCCGATATCGACCGATTGAAGACCACCTTTGAGACCTATCTGTTCCAGGTACTGGGCGTGCGTGACGATGCTGCTGGTGGCGCCACAGGCGTCAACCTGGAGCCCTACCAGAAGGCAGTCGACCTGCTGCTTGAGGTGCGCCGCCAGGCCAAAGCCAACAAGGACTGGGCGACCAGCGATCTGATTCGCGACCGTCTCAACGAAGCCGGATTCGATGTCAAGGACACTAAGGACGGCTTTGAGTGGAAAGTCCGCTAACCATCCCCTCTAAGTTAGAGGGAGCGCCCAAAGGGCGGGGGCGTGTGTGATGCCGCCAGGCGATGTAATTGTGCATCATGAATTGTGCATTAAAGAAAGTTTCTGTCATCGTTCCAGTCTACAACGTGGTGGACTACTTGCCGCAGTGCATCGACAGCATTGTGCGCCAGACCTATGCCCACCTTGAAGTGATTCTCGTGGACGATGGCAGTACTGATGGCAGCGGAGCGCTCTGTGACGAGTGTGCAGCCCGCGACCCCCGCATTCGCGTCATCCACAAGGTCAATGGCGGTCTCAGCGATGCCCGCAATGCCGCCCTCGATGTCATGACGGGCGACCTCGTGATCATGGTTGACGGCGACGACTGGCTGCAAACCGATGCAATCGAGCGGCTGCTGTTCTTGATGGACAACACCGGTGCCGATGTGGCGGTGGGTGGCTGGAAGATCGTGCAAAACGATGCGGTGCCCAACTTTGAGCGCAAAACGCCTTTGGGGCCAGTGCATGAGTATGATGCACGTCAAGCCTTGAGAAACATCTTCTATCAGAGTGGCATGAATCACTCGGCCTGCGGACGATTGTTCAAGGCACACTTGTTCCAGAGGTTGCGTTTCCCCGTTGGCATGCTTTATGAGGACTTGGCTGTGGCTTATGACTTGTATCGCCAATGCTCAAAGGTGACCTTTGGCGACAGCCAGTTTTATAACTACCGACAGCGCCCGCAAAGCATCACCAACACCTTTAGCGCCAAGCGAGTTGACGTGCTCGACATCCTTGAGTCGCTCGAGCGACGCCTCTTCCAGGAGTTCTCGCAGTACTTGCCCGCCGTGCGTTCGCGTCTGCTAAGCGCCTACTTCAACATCATGCTGTTGTGCCCGTCCACCAGCGAGTACCAGCCTGTGGTCGACCGCTGCTGGCAGGGTATTAAGCGCCTCCGTTGGCGTTGTCTGGTCGACCCCCATGTTAGGCTCAAGAACAAACTTGGCATCCTCGCCTCTTTGGCCGGAAAAAACGCCTTTCTGCTCTTGTTTAGGGGAAAAACAATGAAAAAGTATTAAAAATTCCTATTTTCCACCTTTTTTCTTGGTTTTTTTGTGCAAGTATAAAAATTTTTACTTACCTTTGCAGTCGCAAATACATCATTGAAAAGTAAGATTGTTTTAGGCTTGTTTCATTAATACCATGGAATGGGTTTTATCAAAACAAACACCAGGAGGCCAGATGCGAAATCTAGCCTCTTGATTTTTTAAAGCGGAAAAAAGTTTTAGCGGACACTAATAGTTTTTATCCAAAAAGTTTGTTGTTTTAAAAAATACTTTGTATTTTTGTCGTGATTTTACCGCAATAGGCAAAAAAACATTTTACAACTTATAAAACCAAAAACAACAATGAAAAAACTATTTACAAAACATCTCTTCAGGGCCTTCACATTGTTGACCCTGATGCTGACCACAACCCTTGTGGCCAACGCAGCCTTTCATATCAGAGGCGGCTTTGACGTAGAGGCAAACAACCAATGGGGTTTGGGTGTCACAATGACTGAGACCTCCACTGGAGTTTTTGAGGGTGACGTCACCGCCACCACTGGTTTTAACTTCAAGCTTTACAACGACTATAACGACAAATGGTGGGGCTCGAATGCGGGTTCAATCGCCGTTTCAGATGCGAATGGCGCAATCACCATGATTGAGGATGGAGGAGGTGACACCTATGTACCTTGCGCAGGCACGTTGCATGTCAAATTCATCTCATCGAGTCACGAGTTGACTATCACTGCAGACCCCCGGCCA
>JAEEVE010000291.1 GCA_016290765.1 Muribaculaceae bacterium | reverse complement strand
AATAATGATGGCGCTGAAATACTCCACACGTCCGTAACCGAATGGATGCTCGCGATCGGCAGGACGAGCCGAGAGTTTCGTGCCTATAATGGTGATGACGCTTGAGAGCGCATCACTCAAGTTGTTCACTGCGTCCATTACGATAGCGACTGAACTCGCTAACAGACCCACAGTGGCTTTAAATGCGGCTAAAAGCACATTGGCTACAATGCCAATGATGCTGGTTCGGATTATTTCTTTGGATCGATTCATATTGTTTATGCCATTTTTGACCCATTTGTTTTTACTAGGCCGACATGATGTCCAGTTTGGCTTTGTTCTACACACACAAGTGAAGAATCGCCGAGCCTACGACTTGTTAATGAGGGCTACAGCGTAGGCGCTGATGCCTTCTTCACGGCCGGTGAAGCCAAGTCGCTCGGTAGTTGTAGCCTTGATAGAAACCTGGTTGAGTTCACACTCCAGGCATTGTGCCAGTTGCTCCTGCATGGCAGGGATGTGCGGGTTGATCTTGGGTCGCTCGGCGCAGATGGTAATGTCGCAGTTGCCCAGCATGTAGCCCTGCTCCTTGACAAGGCGGTAAACCTCACGCAACAGTTTGCGCGAGTCAATACCCTTGTAGCGCGGGTCAGTGTCGGGAAAGTGGTAACCAATGTCGCGCAGACAAGCAGCTCCCAGCAGAGCATCGCACAAGGCATGAATGGCCACGTCGGCATCACTATGCCCCAGCAGACCTAACTCATGTTCAATCATCACACCGCCCAGCCACAACTCGCGCTCTGGCACCAAGCGATGCACATCAAAACCAAAACCAATTCTCATATTGCTTCATTTTTAAGACATAAGAAAAGATGGACAAAAAAACTGATGCCTCTAAGCTTAGCAGATTTTAATCTACGGTACAAAGGTATATAATTGTTTCGAATCGTCAATGAAAAACTGTAGGGAAAATGGGCCTTTAGACACTTGTGACAAGATTACTAGAAAGCATTTGGCCTACAAACGACAAAGTTTTTGTACCTTTGTTGGCTAAACCAAGGATGAAGATACAGATGCTGAATACTGGTGAAGTTCAATGCCGTGAAGGGAAACCTATCGGCATGAAAAAATCCACGCGCATAGCTGGGATTGTTTTCCTGTTGCTGTCGCTGGCCGAAGTCATATCCCTGGCATTCCACATCACTGGAGTCAATCCCATACTCAAGCCCCTGTTGATTCCCTCGCTGGCAGTCTCCGCCCTTTGCGCCCTTCTACCAGAGCACGGCGGTTGGAAGACGTCTCTTCTTGCCGTTGCTCTTGCCCTGCATACCGCTGGCGATATCTTGCTACTGTTGGACGGATCCGTCTTCTTCGTTGCTGGTCTAGGCACCTTCTTGCTGGGACACATTTGCTACCTTGTCATCCTATTCAGCGGAATGGGTATGTTCCGTGACTGGAAGGAAACTATCCTGAGTTTGCTTCCTTTCGTGCTAGCCCTGATGGCGGTATCCTTGCTTGACGTGAAGGGAGCATTGCGCGTCGTGATAACCATTTATGCACTAACCTTACTCTTCGTGCCCACTGCAGGTGGCCTATGGCTGCTACATGGGTGCAAGATGGGTTGGCGCATCCTCACAGGTGGCTTACTCTTCGTTGTCTCCGACACCATGCTCGGCTTGAACGTATTTAACGGCATCGGCTTTTCGCTGCATCATGCTATCGTGATGTGCACCTACCTTGCCGCCGAATGGTTACTCGTCAGCGGCATGGTGCATCAGCGGCTGCATGACACGCTTTCGCATTGAGCCATATCTATCAAAACAAAAGGACACGAGATCAAAATCTCATGTCCTTATGTCGTTATGTCGTTTCTAATCTAGTTGCGGCCGAAGAGCCCCTTGATTCCGTCCATGTCGAACGAGAGGGTGAAGCGCAGCGTCTGGTCGAGCGGCGAATTCTGTGCCGTGGCAATCATGTAGGCTGCATCGAGGCGGATGACGTTGAGCGAGAAGCCTGCACCCAGACCGAAGTACTGGCGATCGCCGTTGAACTTGCTCTCATAGTAGTAACCGCCACGCAAGAAGAACTGCTGGTTGTAGGCATACTCGGCACCCACCGAATAGGTGATGCGCTTGAGGGGGTGATCCTTAAACGACTCGAAAATACCCGAGATGGACGAGCGATCTTTCCAGGCTTGCTCATCGGTACTGAATGCTTCCTGATTAAAGTCACCATCCTCGTTGTAATACTTCGAATCGGTATTACGGGGTTTGGCGGGCACCATCAGTTTGTTGGCATCGACCGAGAGAGTGAGGTTGTGGTAGTCGGCCAGCGGGAAGGTGAACGCTGTGCCCAGACGCAGGTTGGCTGGCAAGAATGCGGGGTCGTTGCCACCATTGAACGAAATTTTTGAACCGATGTTCGACAGGTTGAAACCTAGCGACCACTGGCACTCGTTGCGTCCGATAACTGGATAGGTAGTAAAGTAACCTGAAAGGTCGGCCGAGAATGCCGAAGCGCCCTTTGTCTGGTCGACACTTTCGGCGATGCCGCCATAGCTCAGGTCGCTGTAGATGTAACGGAGCACGACACCCATCGAGAACTTCTCGGAGAGTTTGCGCGAATAACCCACATCGGCCGACATCTCAAACGGGTTGATAGACGCCATTGCCGAGCCGGCTTGGTCGGTGGCCTGAATCTCACCAAGCTTGAAGTAGCGCAAGGAGAGACTCACCGCCTGGTTGTCGTTCGAGCCGATCTTCATGTAACCAGACAGGTTGATGAGCGCAATGTCGTTGACAATCTTGCGCAGCCACGGGGTGTAGCTCAGTGACACACCAGCATTGCTATAGGCAAAGGCATACTTCGATGGATTCCAGAACTGCGAGTTCACATCGGGATCGGTAGCGACACCCAGGTCACCCATCGAGGCGCCACGCGCATCGGGAGTGATTGCCAACGAGGTCACACCGGTAGAGACGGGGTTAAACTCATCGTTCTTGATGTCGCCGTCTTGTGCCATGACTGCAGTAGCGGTCATCAGGGCCAGGGCCAATATCGAAAATCTAATCTTCATTGTCGTGATTGGTTTGCGTTTATAAAGGATAAACTACAATTTGCGCGGTTTATTGTATCGAGGTTGATTTTCTAGAGACACTAGATGTACTAGAGGCACTAGATGTTCTTGATAGATTATGAGATTTCGCTCCAGGACTGTTGCTTGTCGAAGATTTGGCGCAATTGGCGGTCCAGACGCTGGCCCTCGGGTGTGGTCAATTCGGGGTCGTTGCGCAGATAGGCTTCGGCATCATCGCGGGTGAGCTGGACAATCTGGCCATCCTGTGCCA
>JAEEVE010000290.1 GCA_016290765.1 Muribaculaceae bacterium | reverse complement strand
GGTGTGGGGCGTGCCGCTTGCGACTGCTTTGGCTACTGCTTCCTGCGTCTAAAGTACAGTGATTTCTTTTCAGATTACAGCCAGGAGATCTCACATTTGCTGGGCGTGGTTGTATATCTGGAGAGTGAGATACCTTATTCAAACCGCATGGTGGCGGTGGGGCGGATGGTGCTGATGATGTAGCTGGGGCCAAGTAGGGTGAGATAGGACACGATAATGATGCCCACATTGAGTAGCAACCAGGCAGTAGGGGAGAGGTCGATGGGTACGAATGGCATATAGTAGGCACTGGGATCGAGTTTGACAATGTGGAACCACTTTTGCAGCAGAGCCAATCCCAAGCCGATGAAGTTGCCCCAAAGCAAAGCCTTGAGAATGAGTTTGCCCGTGAGGAAGATGAAAATGTTGCGTATACCGCCATTACTGGCGCCCAGCGCTTTGAGCATGCCGATCATGCGAATGCGCTCCAACACTATCATCAACATGGCTGCAATCAAGGTGAAGCCTGAAACAATCGCCATGAGCACAAGGATGATAACCACATTCATGTCGAGCATCTGGAGCCAGGCGAAGAACGAGATGTTGTTCTGCCGCGTGTTGGTCACAGCATGAAGCGTGTTGTTGTTGGTCTGGAGGGTGTGGCTAGCGAGGAGGGAATAAAGCCTGTAAGCGTCATCCTTGACATGACTCACGTCCTTGAGATTCACACCCACATAATGCCCCACATCGGCCGTCCAGTCGTTGATGCCTTGTATCTGGCGGATGTTGCCCACGATGATGGCCTTGTCAAAGTTGTCAAAGTCGGTATTGACAATGCCCACAATGTGTGCGTTGCGCACTTTCACCTTTTGCTGTATAAAATAGGTGTAAACATGGTCGCCGCACTTGAGCCTAAGCTTGTCGGCAAGCGACCGTGAGATAACCACCTCATTCACATCTGCAGTGTCAGCAATGTGAGGCACACGCCCCTCTACAAGGTTGTCCTGCAGGTAGTGCCAGTCGTAGCCGTCGTCCACACCACGATAGACGATGCCCTCAAAGTCGGTATCGGTCTTGAGGATGGCAGGCTGGTCAGCAATCAGACACATACTTGAAACCAAGGACTTGAATTCTTCATCGCCCATGATGGTCTGGTAGACAGGCTGGGCATTAATGGTTGCGTAGTTGTCATCCAAGCCTATAGCGGCATTGGACACCTTGAGGTGAGCGTCGAGTTGGTAGACCTTGGTTGAGATTTCTTTTTTGAATCCGAGCACGATGGCCACCGAAAGTATCATCACGACGATGGCAAGGACTATGCCTGCCAGCGCTACATTGAGGCTAGGGGTGGCCTGCTTGACATCCTTGCCAAGCCGCAATCGCTGCGCTATAAAGAACGGATAGTTCATAAACAGTGGCAAAATTACAAAATTTGCGCTAGTCGTGAGCAAATATAAAATAAAAAAAGCATGTTTTTTACTTGAATTGTAGAGGCACAACCAAATTTATTAAAAAAATGCCAAAAACGCCAGCAATCTCACGAGAATTAAAAAGAAAATAGTAATTTTGCACGCTCAAATGGATATTTTAAGGAATATATTGCTCGTAATTGTCTCACCACGTGTGGGATGGGAGGAGATCAATGTTGGTGGCATTGCCACTAACCGCATTCTGCGTGTGGCATTCTTCCCGTTGCTTGCAGTTCTTGCCGTGACAGCGTTTGTTCCGATGGTGTATGACAAGACCATCACTTTGTCGATGTCGCTGATGATGGCAATCATCCAGTTCTCGAGCTACTTTTTCAGCTATCACATTGTGTGCTATTTGCTGGGTGGTTTTTATCCCGAGTTAGTGAAAACCAAGGGTGCTACAGCAAGACTTCATGATCTAGTGCTTTACAGCTTGATTTACTTGGTGTTACTGGAAATTATCCACAATGTTTTACCCATCGACTTCACACCAATTTTTTTCTTGATGACCTACCTCGTGTGGATTATTAACCGTGGTGCACATTATATGGGCCTCGAGAAGACCCGGGAAATCTGGTTCATCGTTGTTTCATCGGCCATGATCCTGCTGACGCCCGTAGTTATCACAAAATTACTTAGTATGCTGATTATCAAATAATTAAATCTATTTACTATGGCACAAAACAACATCAATATTAAGAACCGCAAGGCGACATTTGACTACGAAATCCTTGAGACATTCACGGCTGGTGTCGTGCTGACTGGTACCGAGATCAAGTCGCTTCGCCAGGGCAAGGCGGGTTTGACCGATACCTATTGCATGGTCGAGAACCATGAATTATGGGTCAAGAACATGTACATAGCTGAGTATTCCTATGGTTCATACAACAATCACACCACGCACCGCGACCGCAAGTTGCTGGTCACTCGCAAGGAATTGAATCGTATTGCCAAACAGGCCGAGCAACCAGGTTATTCGGTGGTGCCATTGCGCATTTTCATCAACGAGCGTGGTTTGGCCAAGATGGTGATTGCCGTTGCTCGAGGCAAGAAACTTTACGATAAGCGTCAAAGCATCAAAGAACGTGAAGACAAGCGCAACCTGGACCGCATTATGAAGCGTTAAACACCGCTTTCTTGCCATCCATTCAAGTTCCCCTTAAATTTTCGATTCTCGCGAGGTTGAGCAATAAATCTTCGAAAGTTGCCACTTTTGAATCATAATTGATATTATGTTAAATAAAAGCGCGGACGTTTTCATGAAATAGTCGAAAATCCTCCCCTATAGTTGTGAGAATGATGAGAATTATGTACTTTTGCCGTGATAAAACATTGTAGCACTATGAACAAGTACTTTTCATTCTTAGCAATGACACTGATTGTATTTGGTGCCGTTGCTCAACAAAACATTAAATTGTCGAGTGACAAGTCCGGCTTTGTACGCATTTCTGATGTTGTTCCCGATGTGATTTTGGAGATCCGTTACTTTGGCACCTATAATTTTGTGGGCACTCGTGTCGATGGCTATGATGCTCCTACTGCCTGGTTAACTCGCGAGGCGGCCGACAGCCTGAAATCCGTCAGCGACGATGTGAAGGCTTTAGGCTATCGCTTGAAGATTTATGACGCATATCGTCCGCAGTGCGCCGTCGACCACTTTGTTCGTTGGGCTGCCGATTTTGCTGATACAACGATGAAGGCTTACTTCTATCCACGCTTGACCAAGGATGTGCTCTTTCCTCAAGGCTATATTGCCGAACACTCGGGTCACACACGCGGATCGACGGTCGACCTCACCCTGTTTGACATGGCCACTGAGAAAGAGGTTGACATGGGTGGGACCTTTGACTTCTTCGGCATCGAGTCCCATCCTTCCTATGTTGACGGACTCACGGCCCGCCAGTACTTGAACCGCATGCT
>JAEEVE010000289.1 GCA_016290765.1 Muribaculaceae bacterium | reverse complement strand
GCATATAAAATATGTTGGTATTGTTTTCTTTATTATTACTAACTTTGCAAACTCAAACCATCACCCCCTAGAACAGCAAGAAGAAGATGAACAAAGCACTAACCTATATCCTAGACAATAAGAAGCGGCTCATCTGGTGGCGGGCATTCAGGCAATGGAAGCGCCGGCCTCCCACGCTGGCTCCACTCGCTGAAACGCACCACCATTGCGCGTCGTGCGGCGACGAGTACCAAGGCAATTACTGCCCACGCTGCGGCCAGAGTGCCACAGTGGGACGTTTTTCATTTAAGAACGCCTTGAAGCACTTCCTTGACGTGTGGGGCATGGGCAACCGCAGCATGTTTCGCAGTCTGCGCGACCTGATACTGCGTCCCGGCTATCTGATTCGCGACTATATCGGCGGCATGCAGTCGGCCTACTTTCCACCGTTCAAGATGTTCTTTGTGCTCGCGACCATCGCGCTGCTTGTCGAGCATGGCATCAATTTGAGTCCTGTCGATCATTCAAAACTTGAAGATGGCCCAGTTGTTGTCCAACCAGCGACAGATGACCAACAGCCTACAGCGACCCAAGAGTTGAGCCCTCCAGAAGACGAGCAAGCCATCGAAGAGAATGAGACAAAAGATGATGGAGGCAAAGAAACGGTCGTGAAGGAACATGTATTGAAGTTTGTCAAGTTCATGGATTCGATGTTGGAAAAGAACCCCGCCATCTTTTCGCTGATCACTCTACTGCTGTTCTCTTGGCCATTGTTCTTTTTCCTACAGCGGTCTCCAGCCATCCCCGACTTGCGGTATTCCGAGTTTGTTATCGCACTTGTTTATACCTCTAACTCATTTAGTATCTTTTCGATAGCAGCAAAGTTACTAGGGTTGGTATTGCTTAGATCGCTTGCCTTGATCATGGTTTTTGTGGCGCTGAAGCAGTTCTCGGGCTATTCAATGAAGCGTGTCTTGGGTTATATCATCTTAACCCTTATTATCTCGGTAACAGCGTTAGCCGCCGTGAGTGGAATCATCATTTATTTTTTGTGGAAAATAAGCTAAAATGAAAATAAGATTAGAACAACGTGAAGATTATCGTGAGGTGGAGGTCCTGACACGCGAGGCGTTCTGGAACGTGTATCGCCCTGGCTGCACTGAGCATTTTGTGCTGAACCAATATAGGAGTAATCCCGACTTTATCCCCGAGTTGGATCTCGTGATGGAAGAGGATGGGAGAATCATCGGCCATGTCATGTTCTCAAAGGCTGAACTAGTGCTCGATGACGGTACTCATCGCCCCAGTTGGACCTTCGGGCCCATCAGCATCCATCCCGACTATCAGCGCAAGGGCTATGGACTGAAACTGCTGAACCATGCGCTGTCACGTGCCCGCGAAATGGGTATCGGCTTCCTGTGCATGGAAGGAAATATCGAGTTTTACAAGCATGCGGGGTTTGGCCTCGCCAGCAAACTGGGCATACACTACCATTCTGAGCCGAAAGATGCCGAAGTTCCGTATTTCCTCGCTCAGGAACTCATCCCGGGCTGGCTGGACGGCATTGAGGCGACCTATTGCCCACCTAAGGGCTACTTTGTTGCCGATGCCCAACCCGACGCCTTCGCTGCCTACGATGCAACATTCCCCCAACGGACAAAGCGTTTTCAGCCAGGTCAGTTGCCTCAATTCTGTCAGAGTTGCGGCATGCCTTTGGTCCAGAACGAGGACTGCGGCACCAATGCTGACGGCAGCATCAATTTTGACTATTGCAAATACTGTTACCAAGGGGGTAAGTTCTTGCAAGACTACACCATGGACGAGATGATTGAGCACTGCGCTCAGTTTGTAGGTGCTGTAAATCAGGGTTTGGAAAAGCCGATTACCAAAGAGGAGTACATCGGGACGATGAAGACGTACTTCCCTCAGTTGAAACGATGGCGCAAGGAGTTGACTGTTGCTGAAGATGAGACTATGTCTGAAAGCCCCGCCCTGGCTGGTGTCAAGGAACTGATTGCCAAGATGGCCGACACGCTCCCTATCGCCTTCATTTCATCGGTTGATTACGAAGGATTCCCTTGGACCAAGGCCATGCTGGCACCCCGCAAGCGTGAGGGCATTAAGACGTTCTACTTTACCACCAACACATTCTCGATACGTGTGGCCCACTACAAGGCCAACCCCAAGGCCAGCATCTATTTCTGCGACGCTGAGGGCTTCAAGGGCATAATGCTGCGCGGTTCGATGGAAGTGCTGACGGATGCCGATGCTAAGGAGATGATCTGGCGTGAGGGCGACGAGCAGTACTACCCCGGCGGTGTCACCGACCCCAACTATTGCGTTTTAAAGTTCACCGCCACCGATGGTCGTTTCTACAGCGATTTCTATCCCCGAAGTTTTTTGATTGAGTAAATGATGAACAACAGGCACCTGCTGAGTACCAATGAAACATCTGCCGAATATTCTGTCATTGCTCCGAATGGTGGGGACTGTTGCCCTGCTGCTGTGTGATGTTGTAGGAACAACTTTTTGGGCGCTTTACATCGTATGCGGTATCAGCGACATAGCCGACGGGTGGCTGGCACGGAAACTGAAGTGCGCCACCAGGACGGGAGCATTGCTGGACAGCATGGCAGACATCTGCTTCGTAGCGTGTTGCGCCTGGAAGCTCCTGCCAATACTCGAACTGCCACAATGGCTATGGCTGTGGGCTGGGGTAATTGTTGCGATTAAAGTTGTGAATCAAGTGTCGGCAGTTGTGATGTACGGGCGCTGCTATTTCCCTCACACCCTTGCAAATAAAGTAACGGGATTCCTGCTCTTCATCGCAGTCCCAATGACATTTTACACCGTTATCCCCCTCGCCATTGTTGCCGCCGTCGCCACATTTGCAGCCATCCATGAAGGCTGCGTTTTAGCGAGAGCACAATCAAGTCACACTTGAATTCTGCTAAGCGTGAGTAAGCTCGACCGAAGGTCATAGGTATTTCATACGAACAAGAATAATATGAGAAAGATAATCACCATCGTTGTTCTCTATAGCCTTCGTGCCCTGGCTGGGGGCATTAGCAGTATCAATGACTTCACCTGGCTACAATGTATCTCATCCCTCATTCCCGCCATTATTGCATGGTGCTACTGGCCGGGAGCTATGAGAACTTTTAAACAGATTAAAGAGCATTTGTAATATTAAATCTACAATTATAATATACAGTGGCCAATCCCGACGGAAATCTGATAGAGATTGGCTCGTTTGCCGAGAAGTGATGAAACAGGAAATCAACCCCCAGGATAGCAGTCGCGCACAGGCATTCGCACTGTGGATGAGTTCGCCCATGCCCATGGTCACACTTACCAAGACCTTTAATGTGACCCGCTTGCACAGGCTTGCCAAGCGT
>JAEEVE010000034.1 GCA_016290765.1 Muribaculaceae bacterium | reverse complement strand
CGGGTCACACGACCGCCACCCACATCATTCAAAAACCGCACAAAATCTCCTATTCTCATAATTAAAACCGCGAATTCCGCGAATCTTTTATTCTTGTGTATTTAAGTTTTGTCTGCCCCTTTCATCAACCGCATCACGCGCGGAGCGAGGGCAATGATGGTGGGCATGGTGCACAATGCCATGAAAGCAAAGGCAATATCCATGATGCTTACCATTGTTTTGAGCGGCATCACAGCGGCCACCACGAGCATTACTAGATAATAATAGTTATACCACTTCACTCCCTTGTTGCCAAAGAGGAAATTGGTGCACTTCTGGCCATAATAGGAATAAGAGAACATTGTCGAGAAGGCAAAGCAAAACACGATGGCCATGAGCAGATAATGTCCGATGCCTGGCAGTAACTGTCCCCAAGCCCCCAGCGCCACATAGAGTCCCTTGGGATCCTCAAGACCCACATAGTTCCCTGCCAAGAGGATGGGGATGGCAGTGAGTGTACAAACAATGCCCGAATCGATGGCCGGTCCCAGCATGGCTATGTGTCCCTCGCGGATGGGGTCGGTGTTCTGACTGGCTCCGTGCATCATCGAGGCTGTACCCACGCCTGCCTCGTTGACCATCGCCGCGCGGCGAGCGCCCGTCAGTGCCACGAAGAAGAATGCACCGGCACCTGCTTGGAAAGTAAATGCCTGCTCAAAAATTTGCTTGAAGATGTGAGGCACTTGCCCAATGTTCAGCACCGTGATGATGAGCACAAATACCAAGTATGCTACTACCATGATGGGCACAAGGCGCGATGCCCACTTGGCAATGCGGCCAATGCCACCCATGATGACAGCCCCCACAACCAGCGCCATCACCACGCCCATGCCGAAGCGCAACCAGGCGGTGTTTTCAATGCCCATCGGTGTGGTGAACACCGTCGTCACCGACTCGACCAGCTGATTGGCCTGCATGAAGCACAGTGTGCCCACTAGACCAAAGATGGAGAACGCCACTGCCAGCCAGCGCCACTGCTTGCCCAAGCCTTGCGTGATGATATACATCGGACCGCCTTGCGGGTTGCCCTGCTCGTCATGGCCCTTGTACATGATGCTCAACGCACCCTCAAAAAACTTGGTCGTCATACCCAGCAAAGCGCTGACCCACATCCAGAAGATCACGCCTGGTCCACCCACCGATAGGGCGATGGCAACACCGGCGATATTGCCCATGCCCACTGTGGCTGCTATAGCACTAAGTAATGCCTGCACAGAGCTGATCTGGCCAGTCTTCTTGCCACTGTCACTGGCTTGCTTGTCGCGCAGCGCGCGCAAGCCTTGTGGCAAGTGACGAATGGATATGCCTCGCGAGAGGACGAACAAGATGAGCCCACCGCCGATAAGCAGCAGAAACTCGGGGTAACCGCAGATGGCATCACTCACATCTGCAATCCATTGGCTGATTGCTTCCATATTATAATGTATATTACAAGGCCTTATCCCTATTTACGTATTCTTTGGTTTTGATAGTCGTTATATTTGTTGCCGCTGTAGGAATTGTTCTGGAATCCGCGCGAGTTGAACTCGTCTTCTTCTTCCTCCTCGTCCTCATCGTTTTGCCCGCGTTTCTTGCGGTTCCCTTGGTCAAGTTTGTTCTTGTTCTGCTCGGGTTTATTGCGTTTGATGGCCTCAGGTTTCTGCATGTCGAGCGCAGTCTGATAGATGTTCCATTGCTGGTCCACGTCCCAGTTGCGTCGCAGCTTGAGCGGTTGTGGATAGTAGTAAACTTCCTCTGGTTGCAGGTGCTGCAGGTAGTTGCCAGTGTCCCATCGGCCATTGCCGTTGCGGTCCAGCACCACACGGGCATAGTAGGTGGCAGGAGGCACATTCCGGAACTCCACTTTGCCGTCCACGACAGTAGCGGTGCGCTTGACGACGTCGCTGCCATCAAGCAGTTGGACAAACGCATGGTCAGTCACATTGAGGTGCAACAGCAGGTTGGAGTATTCCTCCAGTGCCCGCACCTTCACATCAACCTTCAGGGAATCGTTGTGCATGCCATAGATGTCGGTCACAGCTAGCGAGTCGACGGTAAAGCGATAGGCGCTGTCGGGCATCAATAGCATGGGCAATTGATAGGTCATGCCATCAACTGAGGCGCACAATTCGGGGATATTGTGGATGGGTATCCACACCGAGTCGCGTTTGATAGCAAGATGTATCCTCGATGGGTCAACCGATGCCAACGGGACGGGCGTGGTGAATGCGAGGGTATCATACACCTCAATGGTACCATTTTTTTGCGGGGTGAGTTTTATGGTGGGCAAGGGCTTGGGGCGACGTGCAGTAGCCAATTCCTCGCGCTCATCATCGTTGAGCTTACCTTGCGACTCTTTCTCTTCGAGATTACGAAGCCGTTTTGCTTGCTCTTCCTGTTCCTTTTCAACTCACGCTCGATCTTGAGTTCTTCGCCCGACTTGCGGTGCCAGAAGTTGATGGTGTCGGTCTGCCACGACAAGGCATCGGTTGAGTCGGTGCGCAGGTAAGTCAGTGCTACCTTAATCGAGTCGCTCTTGATCAGCGCCGAGTCGGTAATCCAGTAGAATAGCGAGTCGTTACGTGGTGACCCTTGCAATGCATACCATTTCTGGGCATGCGTGGTGGGTTGGACAATCTCCAGCTTGGGCAACTCGGGACTGGTGGTGGACAAGAGCACATACAGCTTGTTTAGTGTAGGACGCTCAGTCTTCTTGAGATAGAGTGATTTGTAGTCCTCGTTCATCATGCACAAGAGCACGTCATTGGGCAGGTAGGCCGTGTGCGTGGCAGTCATCACCGAGTCAACGCGGTGGTCAAAGGTAAAGATGGTGTCGGTCGATGTATATTGGCTCACACTGGGTTCTATGATGTGGTCATAGAAAGCGTAATCCTCGGTGCGCACCATGTGGTAGTCGCCGTCCATGTCGTTGAGGGAAAACACGCGGTAACGGCCCGGCTTGAGCCCCATCAACGTGAACTCACCGCGGCTATTGGTGCGAGTGACGCGCTCCATGGGCAAGCGTGTGAAGGCAGTGTCATCAAGACACTGACTATAGGCACCCACCAGGATGTGCTGCATAGGTTCAAGGTCGCGTGCCCGCAAGACGATGCCCGAAATGCGCATCGTGTCAATATCATCGCCAGTCGAAAACGAGAAGGCGTAACCGTCCAGCGGGTTTCCCTCGTTGTTGTCCTCGATACTGTTCGAGAAGTCGATGGTATAAGTAGTGTTAGGCTGCATCTCATCGCGAAACTCGACAACAACCTTCTTGCCCAGCGACTTAATGACGGGCTGGTCTTTCTGAACTGGCGACACCGAGACCTTCTTCATCTGGTCCTTGATATTGACAATCTCGTTAAAGGTAATTTCTACCTTGTTGCCCTTGAAATTGCAGGTACCGGCGGGCGGTGAAGACTTGACCACACGCGGAGGGGTGTAGTCACGCGGGCCACCCTCGGGCGTACCGATATTGGCACAGGCAGCAATCATCATTGCCACCACGGCGAGTAACAGGATATGTCGCAAACTCTTCATAAAGATAAGCGTCATTATTTCAGTTCATGCAACCGAGCGGGGTCGCCAACTATCCACAGGATGTCGCTCGCGCGGAACTCCAAATCAGGCGTGGGCGTGATGAAGTCTTCCTCGCCACGTTGCACTGCAACCAATAGCGACTCGTAGTCCTCGTTGAGGCGGGCATACTTAAGAAGTTTGCCCACCAGAGGCGACTGCTCGCCGATAGCAAAATGGGTAAACTTGACATCTGTTGACCTGCGTTCGGGTGTGCTCGTGGCCTCGACCAACGGTAGCATCTGCTGGATTTGCTCGTCGGTGCCAATGATGCCCAGAATGTCGCCTGGGAAAATGCGAGTGTCACCTTTGGGCACTGGATGCAGCACGCCATTGCGCTGGATGTTGACCAAGTTAACACCGTAGCGTTGTCGCAAGTTAGCGTTCTTCAGGCGCTCGCCCACAAAGGGGCAGTCGTGTCCAACGGTCATATAGGCCAGATGCAGGTCGCTCACCAAGTTCATCGCCCGACCTGTGCGGCGGTTCTCTCGCACATTGACATTACCAATAAAGCGCTTCTCAACCTTCACTAGCTGCTTGCGCAGGATTGGAGCGAGCAACACAGCAATGGCCAGCACGATGACCAACGCAGCCAAGATGGCATAGTGGCTCTGGAAACTATAGGCGTAAAACACTGCCACAATGATGTTTAAACTTAGCAATAAGCTCAGCAACATCATCATCACAATGGGAACATAACTCACCTTGCCCGAGAGCTCGAACAACTTTTGGCGCTCGGTCACTCGGATATGAGGGCGTGCGATGGCGTAGACAAACGGCGATAATGCCGCCAAGGTAATAACCGTGCCACAAACGATGCCCCACTGCGTGCCTAGTGCATTGATGAGCAGCGGCTTGAGGTAGTTGTAACTAAGTAAAATCAACGCAAGGCACACCACGGTGTAGAGGAACAGCCGTAAGAAATAACGCGAGGCGATTGATTTCCAAATCAGCCGTGACTCGCTCATTTCGGTCTGGGTGGCATGGGCGCTGTAGCCTTCTAGTAGCCTATTCCACGAGGCTGGCAGCAAGCGTTCAAGCCAGGCATAACATTTGTCGGCGCTCTTGATAAAGAATGGTGTAGTAAAGGTCGTGATGACCGACACCGTTACGATGATGGGATAGATGCTTTTATCCAGCACACCCAGTGTCATTCCCAGTGAGGCGATGATAAACGAGAACTCACCAATCTGCGTCAGTGTGAAGCCCGACTGCACAGCCATCTTCAGTGGCTGTCCGGTAGCCAACATGCCCGTGGTGCCAAATATAATCATTCCCACGATGACCACTACACTAAGCAATGCGATGGTACCAGCATACTGGATGATAATGTCGGGATTGACCATCATGCCAACCGAGATGAAGAACACAGCACCAAACAGGTCTTTGACCGAAACAATCACACGCTCAATGCGCTCGGCCTCGACGGTCCCTGCCAGGATAGACCCCATCACAAATGCGCCCAATGCCATCGAGAACCCGCTCTTGACGGCTAGCACCGCCATCATGAAGCACAATCCCATGGCAATGATGAGCATCATCTCGTCACTGATGATGCGCCGAATCTTCTTGAACACCGTAGGCAGCAGGTAAATACCCACAATGAACCACGCCACCAGGAAGAACGACAGCTTGAGGATACTCATCAGCAATTCCTTGCCCTCAACAGTCTTGTTGATGGCCACTGATGACAGGATGACCATCATCACCACGGCAAACAAGTCCTCAACAACCAGCACAGCAAATGTCATGGGCACGAAACGCCGCTGCCGCATGTTCAGGTCGGTCAATGCCTTGAGAATAATGGTGGTCGATGACATCGAGATCATGCCGCCCATGAAGATGCTGTCGACCGTGGCAAAGCCCAGTCCCTTGCCCACAATAAAGCCCAGCCCCATCATGCCGGTGACGATAATCAGTGCGGTCACGATAGCAGAGCCGCCCACATTGAGCAATTTCTTGAAACTGAACTCCAGACCCAGTGAGAACAGCAGCACGATGATGCCTATCTGCGCCCAGAACTCGATGTTGTCTTCATTACCGATTGAAGGGAAGAACGCAAAGTGGGGGCTGGCAATGAAGCCGGCAACAATATAGCCTAGCACCACGGGTTGCTTCAATTTCTTGAACAACACGGTAGCAATGGCACCTAGCATCAAGATAAGCGCCAAGTCGGTGATTAGGCTTTCTATGTTCAATGTTCCCACTGTTCTGTAAATTGAGGATGGCAGCTACCCGGGCAGAATATGCCACCCCCCAACTATCAACTATTAACTCTAAACTATTAACTACAAACTCCCCATCACTCCCACTCGATGGTTGCGGGGGGCTTGGACGAGATGTCATAGCACACGCGGTTCACACCACGCACTTTGTTGATGATTTCGTTACTCACACGTGCCATGAAATCGTAGGGCAGGTGTGCCCAGTCGGCAGTCATCGCGTCAGTACTTGTGACGGCTCGCAGTGCCACAGGGTGTTCGTAGGTGCGTTCGTCGCCCATCACGCCCACACTGCGCACTGTGCTTAGCAACACGGCACCGGCTTGCCACACCTTGTCGTAGAGGCATTCGCCATCGTCACATATGTAGTTGAGCATTGACTCAATATAGATGTCATCGGCATCTTGAAGAATGCGAACACGTTCGCGGGTGATATCGCCCAGAATGCGCACAGCAAGACCAGGCCCAGGGAACGGATGACGCTTGATCAGACGGTCGGGCATGCCCAACTCGCGTCCCACGCGGCGCACCTCGTCCTTGAAAAGCCATTGAAGCGGCTCGCACAGTTTCAAGTGCATCTCTTTGGGCAAGCCCCCCACATTGTGGTGGCTCTTGATGGTCATGCCTGTGATCGACAGGCTCTCGATGCGGTCAGGGTAGATGGTACCCTGGGCTAGCCAGCGGGCATCAGTAATCTTGTGCGCCTCGGCGTTAAATACCTCGACAAAGTCACGGCCTATAATCTTGCGCTTTTGTTCGGGATCGGTCACCCCTGCCAGGTCGGCAAAGAATTTTTCGCTAGCATCCACACCAATCACATTCAGCCCCAGTCCCTGATAGGCATCCATGACTTTCTGGAACTCATTTTTGCGCAGCATACCATGGTCCACAAAGATGCAAGTCAATCGGTCACCAATGGCACGGTTGAGCAGCACGGCGCATACGCTCGAATCCACACCCCCGCTCAGGCCCAGGATGACACGGTCGTTACCCAACTGTTCCTTGAGTTGAGCCACAGTGCTCTCGACAAACGAGGAGGGACTCCATTGCTGCTGGCTGCCACAGATGTCGATGACGAAGTTCTTGAGCAGTTGTTTGCCTTGTAGCGTGTGGTAGACCTCGGGGTGAAACTGGACTGCCCACAATGGAACGCTGTCGCTGGCATAGGCGGCATACTGCACATCGCTGGTCGAGGCGATGGTGTGGCAATTCTCGGGCAGTGCGGTGATGGTGTCACCATGGCTCATCCACACCTGTGAGTCGAGGTCAAAACCGCGGAACAAGGGGTTCTGGGTGTCGACCATTGCAAGGTGGGCGCGACCATATTCACGGCTGTCGGCTGGCTCGACACGGCCACCGCCTGTGTGAGCGATATATTGTGCACCATAGCAGATGCCCAGCACGGGAACGCGCCCCACAAACTGGCTCAGATCGACCTGAAACGCCTTGGGATCATGAACCGAGAACGGCGATCCGCTCAGAATAACGCCAATCACGCTGGGGTCAGCGACGGGAAATTTATTGTAGGGGAGTATCTCACAGAAGGTGTCGAGTTCGCGCACCCGGCGCCCGATGAGTTGAGTGGTCTGAGACCCGAAATCTAGAATGATAATCTTTTGTTGCATGCTGCAAAGTCAGGGTTTAGGTTTCAGCTTGCAAAGGTACTATTTTTAATTGAGATTTAAGTTTTGAGTTTTGAGTTTTTTTTCTCGCCGCACCGTTTAAATGAGAACTTCTATGAATTCTTGATTTAAAAAGGCCCTTATATCTAAAAAATGTTGTAATTTTGCACCGATAAAATTGACCAGAATAAAAACCAAACATAAAACTTGACAAAATGACTAGAGACGAATTTATGGCCGATATCCGAGCTGGCATACCCGATGTGCTGCCCGAGCCGATGCCATACGACACCGAGATCAACCATGCGCCCAAGCGCAAGGACATCCTTACCCCAGAACAGAAACGTCTGGCATTACGCAATGCGTTGCGCTACTTCCCCGCCAAGCACCACGCAACCCTGTTGCCCGAGTTTGCCGAGGAGCTTCGACGCTATGGCCGCATCTACATGTACCGTCTGCGTCCGCGCTATGAGATGAAGGCGCGTCCCATCGACGACTATCCCCACAACAGCCGCCAGGCTGCAGCCATCATGATGATGATCCAGAACAACCTGGACAAGGCAGTGGCACAACACCCCCACGAACTGATTACCTACGGTGGCAACGGCGCCGTGTTCCAGAACTGGGCACAGTACCGCCTGGTGATGAAATACCTGAGCGAGATGACCGACGAGCAGACACTAGTCATGTACAGCGGTCACCCGCTGGGACTCTTCCCCTCGCACAAGGATGCACCCCGCGTGGTGGTCACCAACGGTATGGTCATCCCCAACTACAGCAAGCCCGATGACTGGGAACGCATGAACGCCCTGGGCGTGAGCCAGTATGGCCAGATGACTGCTGGCAGCTACATGTACATCGGCCCGCAGGGCATCGTCCACGGCACTACTATCACCGTGCTCAATGCCGCCCGTAAGGTCATGGGCGACGAGCGCGAGAAGCGCATCCCGCTGTTTGTCACAGCCGGACTGGGTGGCATGAGTGGCGCACAGCCCAAGGCTGGCAACATTGCCGGTGTGGTGAGCGTCACCGCCGAGATTAACCCGCTGGCTGCACGCAAGCGCTATGACCAAGGCTGGGTGGACGAACTTCACGAGAACCTTGACGAACTCATCCCCGCCATCCGCAAGGCCGTGGCCGAGCGCCGCGTGGTGTCGATGGCCTATGTGGGCAACATCGTCGACCTGTGGGAGCGCCTCGCCGATGAGGACATCCATGTGGACTTGGGCAGCGACCAAACCTCGCTGCACAACCCCTATGCCGGTGGATACTATCCCGTGGGCTACAGCCTCGAGGAGTCTAAGGTGATGATGGCCGAGCAGCCCGAGCAGTTCAAGGAGGCGGTGTTTGCCTCGCTGCGACGCCAAGTGGCAGCCATCAACCGCCTTACTGCCAAGGGTATGTACTTCTTTGACTACGGCAATGCCTTCATGCTCATGGCAAGCCGCGCTGGTGCCGACATCATGAAGGACGAGACCCATTTCCGCTATCCGAGTTATGTGCAGGACATCATGGGCCCGATGTTCTTCGACTATGGCTTTGGCCCCTTCCGCTGGGTGTGCACGTCGTGCGACCCGCACGACCTGGAGGTGAGCGACCGCCTTGCCGCCGAGGTGCTCGACGACATGTTGCAGCACGCTCCCGACGACATCAAGGGGCAGTTGGCCGACAACCTGCACTGGATTCGCGAGGCTGGCAAGAACCACCTGGTGGTGGGTTCGCAAGCCCGTATCCTCTATGCCGACAGCGAAGGCCGCACCCGCATCGCATTGGCGTTCAACGACGCCATTCGCCGCGGCGAGATTTCGCGTCCCATCGTGTTGGGCCGTGACCACCACGATGTCAGCGGTACCGACTCGCCGTTCCGCGAGACCAGCAACATCTACGACGGCAGCCAGTTCTGCGCCGATATGGCCGTGCAGAATGTCATCGGCGACTCGTTCCGTGGCGCTACCTGGGTGAGTATCCACAATGGTGGCGGTGTAGGATGGGGCGAGGTCATCAACGGTGGCTTCGGTATGGTGATTGACGGCAGTGAGGCTGCCGACCGCCGCATCCGCCAGATGCTGCTCTGGGATGTGAACAACGGCATTGCACGCCGCTCATGGGCACGCAACAAGGGTTCGATGGATGCTATCCGTCGCGAGATGGAGCGCACCCCCGGCCTGCAAGTCACCATGCCCAACCTCGTCGACGACGCCCTGCTCGAAAGCATCTAGACTTATGATTAAATTCTGCGTGCGATTGGTGCAACGATGGTTGCCCGATCCGTTTATATTTGCCATTCTGCTCACCTTCGTGGCAGCGATTGTGGCAATGCCATTGTGCCACCAGACCCCTCTCGAGGTGGTAGAACACTGGGGTGGTGGAATCTGGAATCTATTGGCGTTTGCCATGCAGATGGCCCTGGTGCTTGTATGCGGATCAACCTTGGCTGCGGCACCGGTTGTCAAGCGAGCCATCGGCGCTATGGCCCGCGTGCCACAGAGTGCCCCGTCAGCGATAGCACTGGTGACTGTCGTGTCGGCATTGGCCTGCTGTCTCAACTGGGGCTTTGGACTTATTGTGGGTGTCGTGTTTGCTAAGGCAATTGCGCGTCAGCGCTCTGATGTCGACTATCGCCTTCTTATCGCGTCGGCCTACAGTGGCTTTGTCGTGTGGCATGCCGGCATCTCGGGTTCCATCCCTCTCACCATGGCCACACCGGGCGAGTCGCTCGCGCTGGCTACCAATGGTGCGCTGACAGCCCCTGTGCCATTGGCGCAAACCATCTTCAACTGGCACAACCTGGTGACTGTGCTGTTTGTGATTATCGGCATCACCGTCACTAACACCTTAATGCATCCCAAGCAAGGCATTCTCACCATCGACCCCGCGCTCCTGCGTGACGACGACCACATTGCGACCCCCGTTTCCTCGTCGCCCAAGACGCCGGCTCAGCGACTCGAGCACAGCAAATTACTGTCGTGGCTCGTGGCACTGATGCTCGTGGTTTATCTCGTGGATCACCTTGCCGTGCAGGGTGCCGGGTTAGACCTGGGCGGGGTAATCATGATATTCCTTGCGCTAGGACTCGTGCTGCATTCCACGCCAGTTGACTATGTACGTGCCTTCGGTAAAGCGACCACCGGTGCTGCTGGCATCATCTTGCAGTTCCCCTTCTATGCCGGCATCATGGGCATCGTGACGGGTATCGGCGTCAGCGGCATCAGCCTTGGCGGTGTCATGGCCGAGGCTTGCATCCGCATCAGCAATCCCGTTACCTATCCGCTGCTCACCTTCCTTTGTGCCGCAGTGCTCAACCTGTTTGTGCCAAGTGGCGGCGGGCACTGGGCTGTGCAGGCACCCGTGATGTTCACTGCTGGCGCCAACCTCGGTGTAGACCCCGGCTTGACGGGCATGGCCATTGCATGGGGCGACGCATGGACCAACCTCATCCAGCCATTCTGGGCACTTCCCGCCCTAGCCATCGCTCGCCTTGACGCGAAGGACATCATGGGCTACTGCCTCATCAACCTTCTCGTCACCGGTGTCATCATCTGTGCCGGCCTATTGATCTGGGCGATATAGGGGCGCTTCACGTTCGCAGTACAATCGTTTCGTGGCAGAATTTCAACCCAATATTTTGCCGCGAAACGATATTTTTATGGTTTCGTGGCAGAAAATCCAGCCAAAATTTTGCCACGAAATAATGTTTTTGTGGTTTCGTGGCAGAAAATCTAGCTAAAATTTTGCCACGAAATTTAAAAATAGTATCTTTGCGGCAGTTTAATCTTCTGTAAATGATATGGAACAGCTGATAGGTCGCAAACAGGAAGTTGCCGAACTAGAGCGATTATACAATTCGGATAAGCCAGAGTTGATAGTTGTCTACGGTCGGCGCCGTGTGGGCAAGACATTCTTGATACGTAGTGTATTCTCTACAAGATTGGCTTTCTCACACGCCGCATTATCGCCCATCGAGTTTGAGCAAGCACAATTGTCGCAGAACCAATTGTTGGCATTTCATACTTCGCTGATCAACCATGGTGCCACCGACGACACTCTCCCCAGTAGTTGGTTTGATGCTTTTGATCGGTTGAGAAACTATTTGGTCAGGCGGCGTATGGCTCATAGTGGGCGTCAAGTAGTATTCATTGACGAACTTCCATGGATGGATGTGAAGGGGTCTGGGTTTGTAACTGCTTTGGAACATTTTTGGAACAATTGGGCGTCGGCACAAGATGACATCATGCTGATTGTTTGTGGCTCAGCCACATCGTGGATCAACGACAATCTACTAAACAATTATGGTGGCTTGTATGGACGAATCACCGCAGAACTCAAACTTTCACCATTCACATTAAAGGAATGTGAGGCCTATTACCAGAGCCTCAACATTGTCATGAATCGTTATGACCAAGTGCAGTGTTATATGGCCCTGGGAGGTATTCCCTACTACATGTCGCTGTTGAAGCCAGGGCTGAGTTTGGCGCAAAACCTTGACAATTTGTTTTTCAGTCACAATGGACGCTTGAAGCTTGAATTTGACCGATTGTTCAATTCGCTATTCAGCAGTCCTGAGCCTTATGTCAAAGTGGTCAAGCTATTGAGTGGGAAACGCGAGGGTTACACCCGTCGGGAAATTTCAGAACGTACCAAGATTCCCTATGGTGGAGGGCTGTCACAAGTTCTTAAAGGGCTTGAGGTAAGCGATTTTGTGCAGAGTTATTTGCGTTATCAAGGTTCAAAGCGAGAAGTTCACTTTCGGTTGACCGATCACTTTGTGTTGTTTCATTTGACCTTTGTTCGTCCCGAACACGGGGAGACATTCTGGAGTGACAATTATCTGTTGCCATCATTGAACGCTTGGAGGGGATTTGCCTTTGAGAGCATTTGCTTCACACATATCGACGCCATCAAGAACGCTTTAGGGGTTCGACTGGTCAAGTCAACACACTCACCCTGGCGCAGCAAGGGCAGCAAGCCTTGGCAAATCGATTTGGTCATTGAGCGTGCCGACCGTGTCATCAACCTATGCGAAATGAAGTTCTCCAACAAAGAATATGAGGTCAGCAAGCAATATGAAGAGGAACTGCGCAACAAAGTGGCTGCGTTTATCGACGAGACCCGATGCCGCATGTCGGTCCATCCCACTCTTGTCACCACCTTCGGACTGGTAAAAAACGCTTACTCTGGTTTTTTCCAAAATGTTATCACCCTCGATGACCTGTTTAATGAATGATTGAGTACACTTGAAAAAGTGGCAGAAAAAAGACTATAAAGACAAAAAGACAAAATCTTAAAAGTTAAAAACTTGATTTGTAGTTATTTAAAAATATGTGTTTATGTCTTTTTAGTCTTGAAAATCGTCAACTTGACTTTTTAAAGTGGCCTCATGATTAAAGTTTCTGAGGTAGCTACTCAAGAAAGTTAAATTAGTGACATAAATGTTTTTTAAAGCACAAGGTGATATGCAAGCACATTTTAGAATACTAGCCTTACTGCTGCTGTCCCTATTTTCCAGTCAGGCCATCGCCGCAACCAACGATGTGGCCATCTCGTTGTATACCTGCTGGGAACGACTGCCCAGCGAGCAGCTGATGAAAATGGGCGCGCAGTACCGTAACGTCACGCGCCAGCCCGACAGTGCTCTTGTGTGCTACTCAATTGTCGCCAACCGCTATTACCAGGGACACCAAACCCGTGATGACATCGGAAATGCCATCGAGGCAATGGTGCATATCGCTCAACTATACCAAGATGATGTCTACGATTACTCCAAAGCCTCATCTTACAATTTGCAGGCAAAGGAATTAACCGAGAAGCATCATAATTATGATTTTATGCCCTTTATACTGATAAATGAGGCAAATATTCAATCGCTTCATAGTGCTTTTATATACGATAAAACTTTTGACCCAATAGCGATAGATTTATATAAGAAAGCATTTTATTCGTCATTGCAACAAAAAAACTGGAATGCGTTGTATGACTCATTCATAGACTTATCGCTCAAAGCCATTTTCAATGGTCAAGTATCTCAAATTGATAAGGAAATGAACATTATAAAAAACGTCCGAACAACTGAACTCCCGATCCAGTTTAAGTACTTGCGATGTATGGTCGATGCCGTCAATGCGATGAGAAACGAGCAACCAGACAGTTCTGAGCACTATTTATACCAGCTTCAACAGATAGCTCAAGAGTACAAGAACTCAAAGCAACAAGCCTTTTGCTTAATCTCTGCAAATACACTTCTGTGTGTTTATTATTTTGCCACTTCTCAAAAAGATAAAGCTCTTCTCGCATTAAAAGCATCTGAAAAAATAGCCACCAAAGAAAGAATGCTAGTTCCATTAATTGATTCATACGAGAATCAAGTGATTCTATATGAGGACATGAAAGATGCACAAATGGCTGAACATTATCGCATACTCGCGCAAAAGTCTACAATAGAACTACTCGTTAATAAGAAACTTGCCGGCACTGATGGGGCAAAATTTCTTTATGAACTGAACAAGAAGAACGAGGAGGTGCGTGAGATGGCCCACCGCGAGCAGATGAAGAGCCACGTGATGTGGGGAGCGCTCGCCTTCTCATTGGTGTTGCTGATCGTGCTGGCATTGCTTTGGCTAAACTACCGTCGAGTGCAGGAACGCAACCGTCAACTCTACAACAAGTCATTGGAGATGCTACGGGCCGATGAGGAAAAGCGTGAACTCATCGAGCAGTTGCAGAGGCAGAGCATGCCCGCCAAGGAAGTATCGCCATACGCCCCATCAGAAGCACCGCAACGTGAGGGTAAACTGGGCGAGGCACGCCAGAGCGATATATTGCATCGCGTGTTTATGGTGATGGAGACGAGCGACGAGATATTCTCGCCCGACTTCTCGCTGCCCCGCCTGGCCGAACTGGTGGGGGATACCCGCAACAATGTCAGTGAGGCTATCAACCTGCGTTATCAAGGCAATTTCAATGCCTTGGTCAACGAGTATCGCATCAAGGAGGCCTGCCGGCGCTTCAATGACCGCGCTAAATATGGCCAACTCACCATCGAGGCAGTAGGCCAGAGTGTGGGTTTCAAATCGCGCTCGGCATTCTCCACCGTCTTTAAGCAGATTGTAGGTCTCACACCTGGCGCCTACCAGCGGCAGAGAAAGAACTAATTCTAAAACCCTGAGTTTTTAAAATAATTTTGGTAGAGTTGTAAAGAAATACTATCTTTGCAGCACCAAAACCTCCGTTTGGTGTAGAATTTGGCTTGTCAAAAACCTCCGTTTGGTGTAGAATTCAACCAAACACAAATCTCCGTTTGGTGTAGTTTTCGATATGAAACGCAAGATTTACAACAGATTACTCGATTGGAAAGCCCAGTGGGATGGCAAGAGTGCCATCCTGATTGATGGTGCCCGCCGTGTGGGCAAGAGCTATATAGCAGAAGAATTTGCCCGAAATGAGTATAAGTCCTATCTACTAATTGACTTTAACAATACGAGCCGACAGATAAAGCAACTGTTTGAAGAAAAGTTAGATGACCTAAACACTTTCTTCAGGCAACTAAGTCTTCTCACAGGTGTTAAGTTCTATGAGCGCCAGACGGTCATCATTTTTGACGAAGTGCAGTTGTATCCTCGTGCACGTGCTGCTATCAAGTACCTTGTTGCCGATGGCAGATATGATTACATTGAGACAGGTTCATTGGTGAGCATCAACCGCAATGTCAAGAATATCGTTATACCATCTGAGGAGGAACGAGTCGATATGTTCCCCATGGATTTTGAGGAATTCCTATGGGCTACTGGAAATGACATGCTGATGCCTTACATACGAGAACATTATCTAGACATGCAACTGATGGGAGCCGCTATTCACCGCAAAGCAATGGAGCTGTTCCGTTTGTACATGATTGTTGGTGGTATGCCTCAAGCTGTGCAAGAATATATCATCAGTAAAGATTTTGACAGGGTTGATCACATCAAACGCAACATTTTGAAATTGTATCGCAGTGACATCAGCAAATATGCTTATGGTGAAGAACAGAAAGTCACGCGTATCTTTGACCAAATTCCCTCGATGCTTCAACGGCATGAGAAACGCTTCCGCATCGGTGACATCAAGCTAGGGGCACGGAGTCGAGACTATGAGAAATCTCTGTTTTGGCTTGAAGAGTCGCGGGTGGCTAACATCTGCTATGCAACCACGGCACCTAATGTCGGTCTGGAACTGAACAAAGAACAATACAAGTTCAAACTGTACCTAGCCGACACGGGCTTACTCATTTCGCAAGCATTCGGCGAACGCGATGAGTTGAATGAATTATACCGCAAGTTGATGTTTGATAAGCTAGAAGTGAATAAGGGAATGCTGGTCGAGAACATTGTAGCGCAAATGTTGAAGGCATCGGGTAAAGAATTGTTCTATTATTCAGCTTATAGTGATAAAGCCGATGACCGAATGGAAATAGATTTTCTTATCAGAAAACCTCATGTGACAAGCAGACATAACATCTCTCCAATTGAGGTTAAAAGTTCAAACAGATACACGCTATCCTCACTGCGCAAGTGTATCAAGAAGTTCTCGGCTTATACTACAACGCCCTATGTTTTGCATAGTGGAGATTTGAAAATCGATGAGGGTATCGTCTACTTGCCATTGTACATGACTCCATTGCTTTAAACGAAACTGTCTTTTTACAGCGTGGTTTTGCGATCCTGTTTCGTGCAATTTCGCGGTTATTTTGACTGCTACAACCCCAAAAAGTTACGTCGGTAGCAGTAACTGAGTATTCAAAGGGGATTTTTTGAGAAAATAACTGTCTTATAGAGTGTTATATTACTTGTTCGCAATCGTCCAGTGTGCTTGAACGTCGCAAATTGTGCGTTTCTACCTTTGAGAACACACTTTAGAACCATAACTATTGACAAGAATTTCCTTTGCTATACCTTTGCAGTCAGAAACTTTTTTACTAACCCCAAAAAACAGACTCATTATGAAAGCAAAAATTCTACTTTGCATGATGACGCTGGGCTTACTCACAGTTACCGCTCAGCCACCCGCTCCAAGAATCCTTGAAAATGTGTTCTATCCGAAGGTAGCCCCACAGAAATTGGTGGTCAAACCCATCAAGTCTAATGAAACCCAAACAAAAGGAACTGTCTACGCCACAACAGTTACGCCTGAGAGTGCGCAGA
>JAEEVE010000033.1 GCA_016290765.1 Muribaculaceae bacterium | reverse complement strand
TCGATGAGCCTGTTGTGATGGAACTTGACAATGTGACTGGTGTCAATGGCGTTAACGCTGGCAAGACCGTCGCTAGCGTGAAGTACTACAATGTCGCTGGCCAGGCTGCCGACAAGGCATTCCAGGGCGTGAACATCGTGGTTACCACTTACACCGACGGAACGACCCAGACCGTTAAGGTCATCAAGTAACACAAGGTGTTCAACTGAACACTAGCCAATAATAAAAAGGGTTGCGTGGCAGTGGCCATGCAACCCTTTTTTAAAAACTAAGAAACTATGAAAAAAATTACCTTCCTTACCCTGGCATTGCTCCTCACTGCAGTGGTTGTAATGGCGCAGTCGCGTGATTTCAACCTGACCATCGGAGTCACCGCACCCGGAGGCGTTCCTCTGCCGGCGGCTGCAGTGACACTGATGCAGACCGACTACTCGTTGTCCTACGGCACTATACGGCTCAACGAACAGGGGCAGGCCAAGATCAAAGTCTATGCCGGAAATCACCAACTCAGCGCCACACTAGCAGGCTATGATGATGGAGCAGTCGACTTCAATGTACAGAGCGACACAACCGTCATTTTGCAACTGGCCGAGGAGAACACACTGCCCTTCTCGTTGCAGACAACCATCGTCCACAACGCTGTCACAGGTCTCAACGATGTAACCCTCACTTGGAACAAGGAGGCACCTGTCTTCTACGACTCGTTTGAGGAGTATGAGGCTTTCTCCATCCAGTTCGGGCAGTGGACAGGTATTGACGCCGACGGCCTCATGACAGCACCCCTTGTGGGTGAGTATATGAACCGCGGCGTGATGCAATATGCTCAAATCATGAACCCCATGGTAGTTGTGCCCGCTTGGTGGTACGACTATCCTGTCCTGAGGCCTTACAACGGCATGCAGTATGTGGGATTTACACGCACCTACAGTGGTGCTGCCAACAATGACTGGCTCATCTCGCCCGTGGTCACACCAGGTAACAAGAATGTGCTTGCGTTCATGGCCAAGGCCGCCGATGTCTACAAGGAGAAATTTCAGGTTTTTGTCACCGAGCAACTCGATAACCCCGTCCAGGCCGACTTCACCATGATTAACGAGGGCAACTATGAGCTGGCTGATTACACTGGCTGGCGCGAGTTTAGCTATGACTTGAGCGAATATGCTGGCAAGCCCATCCGATTCGCCATCAGATATATTGGCGAGGCGCAGTCGGGAGGAGCGTTTATGCTCATGGTTGATGATGTGTATGTGGGCCAGGATCAGATCGTGTTCCGTGCTCGTCGACATGCCGAGCGCGCTTGGCGTGTGCCTCTGCGCTCGCCCATGAATCCTAATGAGACCTTCCGCATTTACCTCAATGGCACTCAGGTAGGTACCACCGATGGGTATGAGTATACATTCCACGATTTGGATGCTGGCACTTATACCCTGGGTGTGCAGGCTGTCTATCCCTCCAGCGAAACCGATGTGGTCACTACTACTGTCACCTTGCTTAACACCAACGGACGTGTGACAGTCAACGTGTCGACTAACAACGGCCAGTCGTTAGACGGAGAGACCGTAGAACTGACCGACTGCGCTACCTCGTCAACTTACAGTGCTACCATCTCAGGTGGGCAAGCAGTGTTCCAGTCGATACCTTTCGGCGAATATCTGGTAGGCATCACAGCACAGCACTATGAGGTATATGATGGCACACTCACTGTCGATGGTGACTGTACCCTTGATGTTGTTGTCGTCGAGACGGTTATCGATCCTTATAACATTACCGCCGATGCCGACGGGCTGAACAATGTGACTGTGCGATGGAACCAAAACTTGTCATTTAATGACTCGTTTGAGGACTATCCCGACTTTGCCAAGAATACCTTTGGTGATTGGCACACCTATGACCTGGATCAGCATCCGGTCTATCCCATTGCGCTAGGTTCGATGACCAATATCATCTCGTTCCCAGGGTCGGGTACGGCTGATATGCCCTTGCCCATCGCGCCCATGGTGTTTAACCCCTGGCAGACAAATCCGCCCATGTTGCCTACCGATCCCGCTGTGCAGGCACCCACGGGTGACAAGACCATCATTTTCTTCTCGGCACAGAGGAATGGCTCGAACAAGTGGCTTGTGTCGCCTGAACTGCAAATACGCGACGGTTATGTGTGCCGATTCACCGCCAAGGCATATGCTGAGTATCCCGAGACGATGGAGGTGTGCGTGTTTACCGAGGGTAGTGACCCCAGCACCGACAATTACACGCCGGTGAGCAGTATTGATCCGGTCACCACGGGTCAGTGGACCATCTATGAGACCGACCTGGCCGATTATGTTGGACAAACGGTGCGTATTGGTGTGCACTATATGTCGTTCGACGCGTTCTTCACACAAATCGATGACTTCTATGTGGGTACAGGTGAGGACGAAGGCTCAAGTGTCGATGTTGGATACGTTCAGCACTATGAGGTATACCTCGATGGTGTGCTCAAGGGCACCGCAACCGAGCCGCAGTTTGTTCTGCCACGACTTGCCGCTGGTGAGCATACGGTGGGCGTCAAGGCCATCTATGCTAGTGGAGCGTCGCAGTTGGTCGAATACACCTTTACCTTGCCACAGGTGGCAATCACTGGCGACGTGAACGGTGATGGTCGTGTCGATATCGCAGATGTCAACGCAGTCATCAATGCCATGCTTGGCAAGGGCTCGATCGAGGGCTGTGACTTGACTGGTGATGGCAAGGTTGATATCGCCGATGTCAATACCGTCATCAATCTCATGCTCGGTAAGTAGTGAGGTACTAGAGAAATGCTAGAGGCACTAGATGTTCTAGATAAGCTAGACATTCTAGTGCCTCTATTCTTTAGCAAGAGAATCTCAATTAAACAGTTGTTTGAGCACCTCGGGCGACCGCAGGGTGCCCAGTGTGGAGTGGTGCAGCTTGAAGTAGGTCAGCATCACGTCCAGCACCTGGTTTCGCTCTATGCGGTTGAAGCGGAACAGATGCATGTTGGCAAACGTCATGCGCGATAATAGCCAAATGACACGCGCATCGTCGGGACGCAACCAGTGGCTACCACCCGTAGGGGTGGGGTGGAACACGCCTTCCTCCATGTCAAACCACCAGCCCTCTTGCCAGGTGCCGGTGTCGGGCTGGATGCCGATAAGAATGCCTAGGTGATAGGTGAAGCAAATGTGGAAATTAGCCACGCCCTGCGTCGCACTCTCCAGGATCATCACACACTGCTCGATGTAGTCATACAGTCCCTGATTTTGCTCCTGTTCTTGAATGGCGTGAGTGAGCAACTCGCTCATGTACATGGCGATGGCGCTCTTTACGGGATCGGCATAGACCTGCGACAAGGGCGCGTTTCGACGCAGTTCGCGCAGCGTACTCAAGTCGCGGCCAGGCATGATGCGAGCCTCGCAGTCGATGAGCGACAAAGGCATGAGCAACGCGTTGCGTTGTCGAGCGCCCGCCGTCTTGCCTTGTGGCACGGCGAAGGCCATCAGCCCCCGCTGACGGGTGTAGATATGCACAATGTTGTGCTTGTCGCTGTATCGGATGGTGTTTAGCACCACGCCCTGAATCTTTTCAAACATCGCCTTGCTCTTTTCATTTAGGCAAACTAGAGCTTCTAATGCCTCTAGCTCATGGCAAAGTTACTGTTTTTTGATTGATTTTGAGGAGCATTTGGGCAAAAAAATGGGAAAATTATGGTTTTCAATAAGAAAAATTTTGCCAATTGAAAAATCGGTTGTAACTTTGCACCGCTTTTTTGGCGACATAAGTTTTTGGCCCATTCGTCTATCGGCTAGGACGCAAGATTTTCATTCTTGAAAGAGCAGTTCGATTCTGCTATGGGCTACCAACTCACAACAATAATAACATCAATAAAAAGACATTTAACAAAGAATTATGGCAAACCATAAATCAGCAATCAAGAGAATTCGTCAATCAGAGGCTCGTCGTCTCCGCAACCGTTACTATGCCAAGACCATGCGCAACGCTGTTCGCAACCTGCGCAAGGAAACTGACAAGGCTAAGGCTGCCGAGGACTACAAGCGCGTAACTGCTATGCTTGACAAGCTGGCTGGCAAGAACGTCATCAGCAAGAACAAAGCTGCCAACCTCAAGTCGAAGCTGGCTAAGCAGATCAATAAACTGGAGGCCTAAGTCTACACTGGGACACTCCTGAGCGGCCCATTCGTCTATCGGCTAGGACGCAAGATTTTCATTCTTGAAAGAGCAGTTCGATTCTGCTATGGGCTACCCGCAAGGGCGTTAAGCTAATTTGCTTAACGCTTTTTGTCGTACCCTTTCGGCAGAATCAATTTTTTTTGCTACCTTTGGGGCGTCATTTAATAATCGTAGAAATGAACAAGCACATCATCTTCATTTTTGTGGCATTGGTGGCCCTTGCTGCTGTTGCGAGGCCGGCACAGGCGGTCAAGGAGTTCAACACCGAGAGTGCTACACCCGTCGACCGTCGCGTGCCCGAAAATGAGCGCCTCTTTGTGAGCAAGGCTATCGAGAAGGAAATTACTCGTGTCGAGCGCATGCTCACCAACCGGAAACTTGCCGAGATGTTCGCGCGCTGCTTCCCCAACACCCTCGACACCACGGTGCATTACTGCCTGGACAGCGATGGCAAGCCCGATGCCATTGTTTATACTGGTGATATCCATGCCATGTGGCTACGCGACTCGGGAGCACAGGTGTGGCCCTATGTCCAGTTTGCCCGGAGCGACCGCGAGCTGCGCCAACTCATCGAGGGCGTCATCCGCCGCCAGCTGCGCAGCATCGTCCTTGACCCATATGCCAATGCCTTCAATGACGGCCCTACGGGCAGTTATTGGAGCAGCGACCTCACCGACATGAAGCCTGAGCTTCACGAGCGCAAGTATGAGATCGACTCGCTGTGCTACCCCCTGCGCCTCGCCTACGAGTACTGGCGCGTCACGGGCGACACCAGTGTGTTCGACATGACATGGCTGCAGGCCGTTGAGCGCATTCTCGAGGTCTTTGTCGACCAGCAGCAGAAGACTGGGCGAGGCAACTACCGCTTCCAGCGCACCACCGCTGTTGCCACCGACACCCGTCCCAACGGCGGCTATGGCAACCCCGTTCGACCTGTTGGGCTCATTGCCTCGGCATTCCGACCCAGTGATGATGCCACTATCTTCCAGTTCCTTATCCCCAGCAACTTCATGGCGGTCACCTCGCTGCGCAAGGCTGCGACCATACTCACGGGTGTCAACAGCCGTCCCGACCTCGCATTGCGCTGTACCAACCTTGCCAATGAGGTAGAACAGGCACTCAAGCAGTATGCCGTTGTCCACCATCCTACCTATGGAGACATCTATGCCTATGAGGTTGATGGATTTGGAGGCTGCAACCTCATGGACGACGCCAATGTGCCCAGTCTGCTTGCCATGCCCTATCTGGGTGATGTCAGTCTGGACGACCCCATTTATCAAAACACGCGCCGTTTTATCCTAAGCGAGGATAACCCCTATTTCTTCAAGGGTAAAGCGGCCGAGGGCATTGGTGGCCCCCACGTGGGAAAAGACATGATTTGGCCCATGAGCATCATCATGCGGGCTTTTACCAGCAAGGATGATGCCGAGGTTAAACGTTGCGTCGAGATGCTCATCAACACTGATGCTGCCATGGGATACATGCACGAGTCGTTCCACAAGGACGACCCAAACAACTACACTCGCCGCTGGTTTGCCTGGCAGAACACCCTCTTCGGCGAACTTATCCTCCACCTCGTTAACACCGGCCGTCTCGGCCTGCTCAATAGTTTATAGTTGCGCGATACAGATTCAAGATGAAAAAATTCATTACATTATGCATTGTGCATTTTGCATTATGCATTTGCTTCGCCCAGTCGTCAAGCCACCAGTATGTCACCGTCGTCGCCGAACCCGATCACGCCGACTGGACCTACCATGTGGGCGAGACACCCCATTTCACCGCCTATGCCATCCGCGAGAATGTCCGTATGGCCGACACTGAGATAACCTACAGTTACGGTCCTGATAAACTCGACGCTGTGGCAAAACGAACCGTTCGTACCGACCGCAACGGCATGGCCAGTTTTACCATTCCCAAGTTGCGCGAGCCTGGCTTCACCAGTGTGCGTGTCGAGGTAACGCTGGACGGTCGCACTTACAAGTCGATGACCAATATCGCATGCGACCCTTACTCCATTCAGCCCACTACCACCATGCCTGCTGACTTCGAGCAGTTCTGGCGCGGGGCGGTCGATAAGGCCGCGCAACTGCCCATGACCCCTAGCTTGCGTTACAGCGAGCAGGAGAGCAACGACCGGGTCGATGTCTACTACCTGCGCATCCAGTCTTATAAACGCGGCAACTATGTCTACGGCGTGCTCACTGTCCCCAAGACTTCTGGCCGCAAGCCCGCCATCCTGCGACTGCCCGGTGCTGCCGTGCGTTCTTTCCACGGACCTAACGAGCTTGCCTATGAGGGATTTGTCGTGCTGGAGGTTGGTGTGCATGGTATCCCCGTCGACCAGGATCCTGAGATTTATCAACAACTTGAAAACGGGGCCCTGGCGGGATATACAACCATGGGCATTGACAACCGCGATACCTATTACTACAAACGCTCCATCCTGGGCTGCGTCCGTGCGGTCGACTACCTGTGCACACGCGATGATGTCGACACCACGCGCATTGCCACTTATGGTGGCAGCCAAGGCGGTATGCTCTCAATCATGACCGCCGCGCTCAGTCCTCATGTGAGCGCGCTGTTCGCCTACTTCCCCGCCTTCTGCGACCTGACGGGCTACTACAACGGCCGTGGCGCCGGATGGCCGCACCTGTTCCGCGATCCCAACGAGCCCAATTTGAAGGCGCGCATGGAGGTGTCGAAATATTATGATACCGTCAACTTTGCACGCCTGTTGCGTGTGCCGGGCTTTTATGCCTGGGGCTTCAACGACCCCGCTTGCTGCCCCACATCGACTTTCAGTGCCTACAATGTCATCACCGCTCCCAAACAGTTGCAGGTGGGACGCGACACGGGACACTGGCTCTATCCCTGGCAGGTCGACAACGCCCTGCAATGGCTCAAACAACAGTTCGGCATGTAGTAACTGCTAAATAAGTGAAAAATAGGCCCATCAGATTGTGTCATTGCCAATTGTTTTGTAATTTTGTCATTTTATAATAGACAAACCTAGGTAATGAATCGTTTGCGACAGATTTTAGAGTATTTAAAGGCGCGGAAAAATCTGCGTCTGATTGTGCTTGCTGCCGTGTTGTTGCAAGTTGTTCTCGCGATTCAGCACTACTATGCCCACCGGTTGCTTGAGAAAGACTTGGAGCGCGATGCCGAGCGAGAGATCATCATGAAGGCAGTGCTCATCAAGGGCATCCTCAACACCAATGAGATAGCACTGATCTCCAGCGCTTGGAATGTGAGGCAAAACCTGCAAAATCCTGACTCGGTATTTAACTCAGGCAAGTGGATTCTCAAGTCATCAAAGTATTTGGAAGGATGTGGCATTGCCTTTGTGCCCAACTACTATCCCTCAAAGGGCAGACTTTATGAACTATATACTCACCGTGACGAAGATTCGATTCAGCAGATTGCAGGCCCCGATCATGACTATACGCAGATGGAGTTTTACCGCGAAGCCATCGAACGAGACGAACGAGTATGGAGTGACCCGTATATTGATACCGTGGCTAATAACAAGTTAATCACCACATTCTCGATCCCGTTGCACGACCAGGGGGAGACAGTGGCTGTCCTTGCTATTGATATGCCGCTCGACTGGATGAATGATACCATCGACCAGCGGCACATCCACCCATCTTCTTTTAATCTTCTCTTGACCGAGGACGGAAAGCCCGTTGTGCAGCCTCGCAGTGATCACGTCAACGCACATGACGCGCAGCAAGTCATCGCGCTCATCAACGATAGCACCGTCAAGCGAGCGCCCAGCAGTTCGAAAATCAGTACAGTCATTCACTTCAAGAGCCAGGAAGACGGCAGCGAGGGGCGAATCTATTATGCCTTCATGAAAGGGCATCCGCACTGGAAATTGGTGCTGGTGTGCTATAATGACGAGGTGTTTCATGACCTCAACTTCATGTCGCTCAACCTATTTTTGCTCATCCTGTTCACACTCGCCGTCCTGGCATTCATCGTGCGGCGCTACGCACAAAGTGAGCGCCGATTGCATCAGGCACAGATTGAGCAGGAGCGCATTGGCGGCGAGTTGCGTGTGGCGAGCAACATTCAGCAGTCGATGCTTCCGCACTCCACCGAAGGCCGTGAGCAGCGTGACGATGTCGACCTCTTCGGAATGCTGCGCCCCGCCAAGGAGGTCGGAGGAGACCTGTACGAATTCTTTGTCCGCGACGAGAAACTGTACTTCTGCATTGGCGATGTCAGTGGGAAGGGCGTTCCATCATCGCTGGTGATGGCGGTCACGCAGGCCATCTTCCTGGCAAGCGCCCAGCATACTAGCCACCCAGCACAAATCATGCGGACCATCAACCAAACGGGCTGCCGCAACAACGAACGCAACATGTTTGTGACCATGTTCATTGGGGTTCTTGACCTGCCCACTGGTCGTCTGCGTTATTGCAATGCTGGCCACGACACTCCCATCCTGATGACAAATGGCCAGCCGCAGTGGCTCGATGTCAAACCCAACTTGCCCCTGGGCATCGTCAATGATTTTGCATTCGTGGCACAAGAGTGCCAGTTGCCGCCAGGTGCCATTTTGCTGCTCTATACCGATGGCGTGACCGAGGCCATGGACGAGAAGCATCTTCAGTTCGGCAAGCAGCGGTTACTTGATTGCATATCTCAGTGCGTCGGTGATAGCTCTAAACAGCTGCTTGCCAATGTATTGCAAGCGATAGACAAATTTGTTCATGGCGCCGAGCAGAGCGATGACCTAACGATGCTGGCACTGCGATATACACCCCGTGAGGATGTGGTTATTCTCGACGAGCACATCACGCTGCAGAATGATATCCATCAGGTGCCACAACTCAATGCATTTATCGACTCGGTGGCACAACAGTTGCGATTGGACAAGACCATGCAGCAACAACTCAAACTTGCCGTAGAGGAGGCCGTGGTCAATGTCATGCAGTATGCCTATCCCCTGGGCACAACAGGCGACATCGATGTGAACGCCCAGTGCGACGGAGAAAGGCTCAAGTTTGTTATCAGCGACAGTGGCAAGGCATTCGACCCCACACAGACTGCAAAGGCCGACACCTCGCTGTCGGTCGAGGACCGTCCCATCGGTGGGCTGGGCATCTTGCTCGTGCGAGAGTTGATGGATTCCATCAACTATGAGCGCGTTGACGGGAAAAATCTGCTTACCTTGCGTAAAAAACTCAAATAAAAACGATATGAAAACTGAAATTCAAGAAATGGATGGCAAGTTGATTGCCATGCTCGAGGGAGAAATGGACACGGCAGCAGCCATTGAGGCCGAGATGGCCATGAAGCCCTTGTTCGAGGCCAACGGCCGCGATGTGGTCATCGAGTGCGAGAAGTTGCAGTACATCGCCTCGAGCGGACTGCGCATCCTGTTGAGCATCCTCAAGGCGGCCAAGGCCGGTGGAAGCCAGGTGACCTTGCGCAACATGAATGATGACATCAAGAGCGTCTTCACAATGACAGGCTTGATTAACCTCTTTGAAGTCGAGTGAGATGAGTTCTCTAGTATCTAAAGTGCGACACATCGGCCTGTTGGCTTTGCTGTTCGTGCCTTTTTGTGGCATGGCTCAAGACCCGCCCACCGACGAGCAACAAGACAAACCTAACTATCTGACCATTGATGCCAACCTGTTGATGCGTGGCGAGTTGCGCAATGGCGGTATGCCCTATAGCGGTCAAGAGTCAGAGGTCCAGGACAAGGACAAGGCGCGGTTTATCATGTCACGAACGCGCTTGTCGATTGGCTATGCTCGCTCGTTTGTCGAGGCAAAGGTTACCGCCCAGCACTCGGGCGTGTGGGGGCAGTTGGGAAAGGGGTCCTTCAGCCTATATGAGGCATGGGCACGCTTGCAGGCCAAGAATGGGTTGTTCGCCGTTGTGGGTCGACAAGAACTGTATTATGATGACGAGCGCATCCTGGGCCGTAATGACTGGGCGATGGCACCCAGCACGCACGATGCCTTGAAGTTGGGTTATGAGGGGCACGGCCACAAGGCACATGTGACACTGGCCTATAACCAGAAGGCCGAAAACATGAACGGTGGAAGCATTTACCGTACCAACGATGGGGCAGTCTACAAAAGCATGGTCACCGGATGGTATCACTACGATTTCCAGCACATCCCGCTGGGTGCCTCATTGTTGTTTATGGACATGGGCCTGCAGAACAGCGAAGACCAGAACCCCGTCACCGAGCATCAGCAATTGCTGGGAGCGTATGCTAAGTTTAACCCTGCTCGATGGAATGTTGAGGCGGCATACTATCGCCAGATGGGTACCGACGAATTCCACATCCCCATCAAGGCATGGATGGCGAGCGTCAAGGGCGACTTCGACCCCAACCCGCAATGGCGACTGACCCTCGGTTATGACTACTTGAGTGGAGACCCCAACCCCGTCGTACCCAAGCAAGGCTCAATCGGCCTCGTGCAGCATACCCAGGTGTGCGGTTTCAACCCCCTCTATGGCTCACACCATCAGTTCTATGGTGCCATGGACTTCTTCTATGTCCGCGCCTACTATGGCGGATACACGCCTGGATTGCAGAACTGGTATGGCGGTGTGCGCTACAAGCCCATCAAGCCCCTTGACATCTCGGTCCAGTATCATTACCTGTTGACAGCTTCGGTCATTTATGATGCCGACCGTACGCTGGGCCATGAGCTGGAGTTCACAGCATCCTATATGCCCATTAACTTTGTCAAGGTCAGTGCGGGCTACTCCTATATGCACGGCTCGAGCACCCTCGAACGCCTGCAGCGCGTTGAGGGTAAGAACAACCTGCATTGGGCATGGCTCATGCTCACCATCACCCCAAGAATCCTCAGCAAACGGTGGTAAATCAACACCGCGCTTCGCACCAAAGAGTTTCAAACATATTTTCAATTCTCAATTCTCAATTAAAAATGTATCCTCTGTCTCAATCACAATATGGGCTGTATGTCGAGTGCATGTCGCACCGTGGCGAGCCTTGTTACAATCTTCCATATTTGTATATCCTTGATGGTGCTTTAGACGGCGAGAGGCTGCGTCGGGCCATTGAAACGGCTATTTGGGCGCATCCCACCCTGTTCACTCGCATCTCGCTGGATGCCGACGGCGAACCTGTGCAGTCGGTCAACCTTGCTCAAGAGCAATGGACGCTTGCGATAGAGGAAATCGATGACATTGAGCCAATAAAATCCCAACTGATTGTGCCATTTGACATTGTGGGTGACCGCCTGTTTCACATTCGCTTGCTGCACGGCTCAGGGCATTTTTACATGTTCCTCGACATTCACCACATCATCTTCGATGGGACATCGTTGCAAATGGTGTTGCGTGACATCGACAAGGCCTATCAGGGAGAGGCACTGACCAGTGAGGAACTCACGATGGCCGAGTTGGCTCAAATGGAGGCCGAGCGCCGGCAAGGCGAGGAATTTAAGGCTGCCAGGCAATGGTACGCTCAGAACTTTGACTGCAGCGATACCTTCACACAAATTATCCCCGACCGCGAAGACCCAGTCCATACCGAGGACTGCTTGTCGCGCACTCTCGACCTAGACACGGCACGTGTCGATGAGTTCTGCAAGCGGACGGGTGTTTACAAGAGTTCGCTGTTCACTGCTGCCTATGCCTTCTTGTTGGCCAAGTATAACAATGAAGGCGAGTCGTTGTTCACGACGGTCTATAATGGCCGTAGCGAGAAGCGTTTCGCTCACAGTGTGGGTATGGTCGTCAAGACCTTGCCCGTCTACGCCAAGTTCACACCCGAGACCACCGTACTCGAATACATCATGGAAGGGCAGCAACAAATGAGTGGATGCCGCGAGCACGAGATTTATAGTTATGGCGATGTGATGCGCGATTTGAACCTGCAGAGCAACTCCATGTTTGCTTGGCACGGGCAGTTGTTCGACAACGAGACTATGGGAGGACTGCCCATGCAGACTGTCCGTCTGTGCAATAATACACTCGAGGCATCATTCTACCTCAAGGTCTTTATCATGAATGGCAAGTACCACGCCGAGGCCGAGTATAACAGCAATGAGTATTCGCGTGAGTTGATTGCGCAACTGCTCGAGAGTTATGAAGCGGTGCTGGAAGGTTTCCTCGCGCAAGAACGACTGGTGGATATTAACTTGGCGACACCCGGGCAAATCGACTTGCTCGACACTTTCAACAACAACGATGTGGACTATGACGCCAAGCAGACCATCGTGTCGCTGTTCCGCCGCCAGGCGTTGGCCACACCCGAGAATGTTGCCGTGGTCTACAAGGAACACCAATACACCTATGCCCAAGTCAATGATATCAGTGACCGCATTGCTGCATACATCATTGGCAAGGGGCTGAAGAGCGAGGACGTGGTGTCGGTACTCATCCCGCGCACCGAGTGGATGGCCATCGCATCGCTGGGCGTGCTCAAGGCAGGGTGCGCCTATCAGCCGTTGGACCCCAGTTATCCGCAAGAGCGCCTCAATTTCATGATGAAGGATGCTAATGCCCAGTTCCTCATCGCCGACGAGAGTTTGCGTTCGTTGGTCAACGAGTATGAAGGCGAGGTGTTATTGACCAAGGATATTGACGCACTGCCCGCACAAGAAGCGCCTGTGGTTGACATCCGCCCCGAACAACTATTCATCCTGCTCTACACCAGCGGCTCGACAGGTGCTCCCAAGGGATGCCAACTGATTCACGCCAATCTGGTGGCGTTCTGTAACTGGTATCAACGCTATTATAGTTTGAGCGACCAGCATCGGGTGGCGGCTTATGCCAGTTATGGTTTCGATGCCTGCATGATGGATATGTACCCTGCTTTGACTTGTGGTGCTGCTGTACACATCATTCCCGAGGAAATCAGATTGGATCTGATTGCGCTGAACGAATACTTCGAGCAACAGCACATTACCCATTCGTTCATGACAACGCAGGTGGGATACCAGTTTGCTACTGGCATCGAGAACGGGTCGTTGCTTCACCTCTCGACGGGAGGAGAGAAATTGGCATCGCTCACCCCGCCGCAAGGCTATCATTTCTACAACGGCTATGGACCCACCGAGTGCACCATCTTCAGTACCACTTATCTTGTGGACAGGAAACTCAAGGAGATTCCCATCGGCAAGCCCGTTGATAATATGCGACTCTACGTTGTTGACCCACAAGGACATCGCCAGCCTGTGGGTGCGGCCGGAGAGTTGTGGGTGTCGGGACCGCAGGTGAGCCGAGGCTACCTCAATCGGCCCGAGAAGACCGCCGAGGTTTATATCGACAACCCATTCACCACCGAACCGAAATATGCGCGCATCTACCGCACAGGCGACATCGTGCGCTATCTGCCGTCGGGCAACATCCAGTTTGTGGGCCGGCGTGACGGACAGGTCAAGATACGCGGTTTCCGCATCGAACTCAAAGAGGTGGAGAGCGTCATTCGCGAGTTCCCGGGCATCAAGGATGCCACCGTGCAGGCCTTTGACGAGGAAGGAGGCGGCAAGTTCATCGCCGCATACGTCGTTAGCAACCAGGCTGTTGACATCGAGGCGTTGAACCAATTCATCCTGGAACAAAAACCGCCCTATATGGTGCCTGCGGTGACAAAGCAGATTGCTGCCATACCGCTGAACCAAAACCAGAAAGTCAACAAACGTGCCCTGCCCAAGCCCGAGAAGAAGGCTGCGGCAGTCGAGGCTGTTGCAGCGCCCATGAATGTTTTGGAGCAGGAGCTGCACCAAATGATTGGAGAGATTGTCAACAACACCGACTTCGGCGTGACAACCGTCCTGGGCTATGCTGGACTGACCTCCATCTCGGCCATTCGCCTCGCTGTGCAGGTCAACAAGCGCTACGATGTCACCCTCGACTCACGCGCGCTGGTCAAGAGCGGTACGCTGCAGAGCATCGAGAACGAGATTCTTAAGCACTTGCTCCAGGGCGGAGGCAAACCGGCAGTAATTCCCGTGGAGGTGGCTCGCCCCAAGGCAACTAGTGTGCCGTTGTCATATGCCCAGACTGGTGTCTACTACGATTGCTTGAAGAATCCTACTTCGACCATTTATAACATTCCTCATTTGCTCACCTATCCCGCTGGGGTCGATGCGGCTGAGCTGGCACAGGCAGTGAAGCGTGTGTTTGAGACACATCCCGTGCTGAACGTGCACTTTACTACCCAGGGCGATACCATCGTTCAAACCACTGAGGGTGCGGTGCCCGTCGAGGTGCCCATCACCCGCATGACCGATGAGGAACTGAATGCTTACAAAAACGAGTTTGTGCAGCCTTTCAACCTGCAGAAGCCGCCTTTGTATCGCTGCCAGGTGGTTGAGACACCGCAAGGCGTACACCTGCTGCTTGATGTGCATCACCTGTTGTTTGACGGTGGTTCGGCCGACCTACTCATACGCCAAATCAGTGCTGCGCTTGAGGGTGGGGCAGTTGAAAACGAAAGTTATAACTACATGGACTTCGTCGCCGACCAGCAAGAGGCCGAGCAAAGCGAGGAGTTTGCCCAAGCACAAAAGTTCTTTGCCGAGCGACTGCAGACCTGTGAGGGAGCTAGCGAGATTCCCGCTGACCTGCCCAAGACCGACAACCAAGGATTCATCGGCGAGGCCGTCTGCCCCGCTGACTTTGAAGAAGCCTCAGCCGCTTGCCGCCAACTTAACGTGACACCAGCTCACTTGTTCCTTGCTGCCACAGCCTATGTCGTGTCGCGATACACCAATAACCGTGATGTGTATCTGTGTACGGTGAGCAGCGGACGTTCTAACCTCAAGATTAGCGATACTGTGGGCATGTTTGTCAACACGCTTGCATTGGGGCTGAGCATCGATGATGTTTCGGTGGCTGATTTCCTGCGCAGGACAAGCGAGAACTTTGACCAAACGCTTTGCCACGAGGATTACCCCTTTGCGCGCATTGCCAACGATTATGGCTTCAGGCCTGCTATCGCCTATGCCTATCAGGTGGGCGTGCTATCGCAATACACCGTCCATGGCAAACTCATCGGCCAGGAACTGCTCGAGCTGAATGTGCCCAAGTTCAAGATTAACATCAAGATTGAGACATGCGGCGTGGTGGTGGAGTATGATGACTCGCTCTACAGCCAGCGTTTGGCACAGGCGCTTGCCGACAGCATCGTAACCGTTGCCCATAGGATGGCGTCATCACCCCAGGCGCGTTTGCGTCAGCTGTCTATCGTCAGTCCGCGCCAAGAGGAAGAATTGAGTCACTTGCGCCAGACGGCGACGGGTGACGCACCCTTTACCTTCTTCTATGATTGCATCCATCACTTTGCACAAGTGCAGCCCGACCATGAGGCGCTGGTAGCGATAGATGCCAAATATACCTACCGCGAGATGGACCTCGCTACCGACAGCATTGCAGCGGCACTTCGCCAGCGTGGGGTTCACGAGCGTGACCGCGTGGCGTTGCTCTTGCCGCGTACCAGCCGACTGGTACTCGCCCTCTTCGGCGTGCTCAAGGCGGGTGCCGCCTATATTCCCTGTGACCCCGAGTATCCTGCCGAGCGCGTGCGACTGATTCTTGAGGACAGCGAGGCACGCTATATCATCACCACCGCTGACCGTATGGATACCGTCCCGGCCGACAAGGCGATTGATGTGGAGCAACTGCTCGATGCAGATGCACAATATGTCAAGCCTGATATCACCCCCGACGACCTGGCATATCTCATCTACACCAGTGGCTCGACGGGACGACCAAAAGGCGTGATGCTGCACCATCGTGGCATCTGCAACTACCTCTATGGCCATCCAGCAAATGTCTTTGCCAATGGCGTGATGACCGATGCACGTCGCATCCTGAGCGTGACCACCATCTCGTTTGACGCAGCCTTGCAAGACATTGGCACAGCGTTCTACAATGGCAAAACTCTCGTTGTCGCCACCGAGGAACAGGCCAACAACCCCATCGACCTGGCACGCCTCATCACTGAGCAGGGTGTGAACATGGTTTCGGGTACGCCGTCGCGTTGGCAGACGTGGCTCACCAGTGAGGACTTCTGCCATGCCATCAGCCAGGTGGACATCTGCCGAGCCGGTGGTGAGAAATTCTCCGACCAGTTGCTCAATCAGATGCGCAGTGTCACCAAGGCACGCATCTTCAACTGTTACGGACCTACCGAAATCACTGTGGCATCGAACAACAAGGAACTCACCCATGCCACGATGGTGACTGTGGGCAAACCCCAACTCAATGTCAAGGAGTTCATTGTCGACCAGGATGGCAACGAGTTGCCCGTGGGCGTGGTGGGCGAGCTCTACATAGGTGGCCGCGGTGTGGCGCATGGTTACAACAATCTCGACGAGATGACGCGCGAGCGTTTTATTGACTACCACGGCGAGCGCATTTACCGCTCGGGTGACTATGCCCGCTGGCTCCCCGATGGCGATGTGGTGATTCTGGGTCGCACCGATCATCAAATCAAGCTGCGCGGACTGCGCATCGAGTTGGGCGAGATTGAGAATGTCATGCTCAAGGTCAAGGGCATGAAGAAAGTAGTTATCCTCATCCGCAAGAT
>JAEEVE010000032.1 GCA_016290765.1 Muribaculaceae bacterium | reverse complement strand
GGGCAAAAATATTTTTTCAACTTGTTGGCTGTGTGGTTGTTGTAAAAGCATTTGGGCATGGAAATATTTGGACGGGAATAGAGTGTGGTGTAACTTTGTACTATAGATCATTCGTCCGATTTTCAATATTAATTAAATGGCCTTCAATATTTATGATTGTTGCTTTAAATAGGATGAGCGACTTGACAAAAACAGCATTTTGTCAGTCAATTATTATGACTGTAAAGATTATTTCCGTACCTTTGCCCAAGACTCTTAAAGATATGAAAAAGATTCCAATACTTGCTTTCACGTTGTTGTGTCTTTGCTTCTGTAGTTGTAGCAACTCTGATAGCAAACGTGATGTTGAACTGAAAAATGACAACACAATTAAGTCTCATACAGATTCTATTGTGGAAGAATATATGGGCATTTCGATATCTGACTCCTCTACTATTTTCATCCCAAAGGTTCATCTGATAAACAATTGCATATCAGAAGAGCTGCATCAAACTATTATCCCGTTCCTAAATAATAACTATCCACCAAAAGAGTATATGATAATAATAAATTTCTACACATCTGACGTGCGAATGATGTCAATCAGCAGATTGCCTTTCCATAAAATTAGACGCGAAAAAGTTCAATGTATATTGGGCTGTTGTAATATTGATGGGTATGACATACTTATATATGATAAAATCGGTTTCAGTTCCATCGAAAGAAAAAAACTATTAGCACCAACTTCTCAAACAATTAAAATGAGAATAATTGATGGCGTTTTAAGCGGAACTGATGGGCCATCGTGGGTTTATGTGCTGAACGACAGCTTACAACTAACACCATATGAGAAAAATGAGAACTGGTGATTGGGGCGGATTAGGGACTGTTATTTTTCCGCCACTGAAAAATATGTATAAACTAAACTTGGTGTTATGAAGAGAACAACTTTTTATCATGTTTTGATTATTCTTTTTGCTCTGGCATGTGCGCAGCAGGCAAGAGCGCAACGGTCAATAGACCTGATTAATGATCAAGACCGGGTACTGCTTGACTCGGCAGTAAACCTCATGGACAATGGCAAAGCCAAAGATGCCATCAAGATTTTTGACAAACTGCGCAAGAATTACAAGGACAACTATATCCTTGAGTATGAGCGCCTCTATGCTTTTTACTTGGCAGGCGACTACAAACGCATCGTAAAAGAAGGCCCCAAGCTGTACGATAATCCCGAAATTGAGCCTCAGTGTTACCAACTGGTTGGCAACGCCCAGGACGTGCTTGGCGATGCCGAGGCAGCGATGAAGACCTATGACGAGGGCCTTAAGATCTTCCCTAATTCGGGATATCTCTATCTTGAGAAAGGCAACATCCACATGTTGCACAAGCGCTACAGCGAGGCCGCCGAGTGCTACACACGAGGCGTGGAGGTGCAACCCGACTTTGCCAGCAACTATTATCGACTGGCAAGACTCTATGCCGGAACTACCGAGCCGCTGTGGGCAATCATCTATGGAGAGGTGGTGTGCAACCTCGTGCCTGGCACCGAGCGTTGCGCCGAGATGGGAAAACTCATCTATGACTTGTTTAACGAGAATGTGACGGTAGAAGGCGAGGACAAGATTCATGTGACAATGACCAAAGATAATGTCATCCACATGACAAGCGACTCTTCGATTGTGAGAGTGCCGTTTCCAATGGTTTATGAGATGGGACTTCTGAAGTCGCCTGCCCTTCTTGAGGTTACAAAAACTAAAAAACTCACTGTGGCTCAAATTGCTGAATTGCGCCAAGAGGCATTGGCGCACATCGACACAGTGACACCAGGGTATTTCAATCTCTCGTTGCTTGATTTCCACCGCAAACTCATCAAGAGTGGTCACTGGATGGCTTACAACATGTGGCTCATGTCGCCTGGTGATACAGAGGAGACAAGCCAATGGCGCGACAGTGAAGAAGGAGCACGTCAACTCCAGGAGTTCGCGACTTGGTTTGCAAGAAATCGCTTTGTCCCTACCGTTGACGAGCCAACGGTGATGACTAAGGTTTTCAAGACCGATGAACTCGATATCCCCAGTGTTGATGAAATAGCAACTGTTGAAGGATGCCGAGCACATCGCGATGATGCTCTCCGACTGGCAAAGTGGTACCTGGAGCAACCTGTAAACATGCAAGATATGGCTCAAAGTAAAGTGAGGCAATTCCTGATGCTATGGATGACAAACACTGATGAGTTCTCGTTTACAGTGGGCGGCAATGCGGCGATGGGGCATATTGAACTTTTTGCTGCCTACATGGCTGCGATGACCGAACATGCCATTGAATTCAAAGTCAACAAGACCGACGAGGCAATGTACTGCGAAGTGATGCTACAGGTGATAGACTACTACAAGCGCAACAAAGGTGTACTCGGAACTGTCGAATCGATGGAGAAATATCTCACCATGGACGGACCGACACTTAGAGAAACCTTTGCCCAGGAGTGCCGCGACTACAAGTTCTGACTATGAGTGGCGATAGGGGCACCATGAGGTTTTATCTCCCCATACCCACTTTTGGGGCACGACTATTAGGAGTTTCGCGTGCTTCGCGGTTTAGAGACTAAAAAGACATAAAAACATATTTTTTTTCGCGTAATTCGCGGTCTTTTTAAGACATAAGTACAGAAATGTTTCGCGTTTTTTTAGACTAGAAAGACAGAAGAACACTCCTCAGTCACTTCGTGACAGCTCCCCTAACTTAGGGGAGTAGCTGTGTATCAGCAACTTATTATAGCCGAACTCACGTTATAGTTTCGCGTAATTTTCGCGTAATTCGCGGTTAATCTACTAGTGATCGGTTCACAAAATAATGTACCACGGTTCCTTCACGAAACCGTGGTGCATTTTGTTTTGTCTTTTAGGCTCTTTTGTCCTTGATGATATCTGACGACCGACCAGTATCAGTCATCCAAATTTAGCAAGTGCAGTCTGAACGCGTTACCGATAAGCTCTGCAGCATTGCGCGAGGCAGTCTTGCGCAACAATTGTTTACGATGGTACTCCACCGTGTTGGACGAGATGTAAAGCTGCTCGGAAATCTCCTTGCTACTGAATCCTCGCGATAACAATTCTAGCACCTCAAGTTCTCTCGCTGTGAGTTCGATGTTGGGGTTGCTCATATACAATAATTCTTAAAAACTAAAATCCAAATATTTTTGGGACTGCAAATTTAATGGCAAACAACAATTCACTCCAAAAAAAACGCCGATAAATTTGACCTATGTGCCTCAAAACTACTTATTTCAGTAACTTTTTTCAGTTGCGAGGTTGTGTATTTGTCACAGGATGGTTGTCAAACCAACGAGAAGTAATTATCAAGCGAGAAATTTCCCATGCTTGGCTCTGGCGTGACAATAACGGGCCACTGCCTATCGTGTCATGGGGGCCCTGCGCCACCGTGCCTGTAATGCCGCGCATCAGACTATGGCCAAGCCCCTTCCAGCGATAGCCATTGCTGCCTGTCAGGTCGAGCAGGGTGGGATAGATATCAATTTGACCAAAAGGCTTTTCAATCTTTTTCCCTTGCCCACTGTTGAGGACCAGGAATAAGCAATCAATGCCTTCAGGGTCAATTGATTGCCGCCCCGAAGGCTCGAAGTCGATGCGGTCGTTGTGGTCACTGACAATGATTATCAGGGAGTTGTCATACAGGTTTTGCTGTTTCAGGCGCTCGAGGAATAGCCCCAATTCGCGGTCAAATACCGCTGTGCGTTCTAGATAGTTACGCACCTTCAATGTGTAGAGTCCGCTAGCGCTAATCCACGACTCGGGAACGTCTGTACGAGTATAAGGCTCATGCATGCCCAAAGTGATTACTTGTGCCACAAAGGGCTGCTCCATATTGGCAATCACTTTGCTGGCAAGATCAAATATGATTTTATCCCACTGCCAGTCATTTGACTTTAACAAGGGTCTCACTTCTCTTGACCCATGATAGTCTTGATATCCATAGGTGCGAGACGTAAGTTCGGTGTTCCACAGTGCTGGCGGGTCGGCGCAGATGTGCGTGCTATGCTCTATGCCCGTTGCCTGCAACAGGGTGGGGTAATTCGCGGTAGGATACACCATAGCCACTGCCCGCTGCTCGAGCGGCAACAAACCTGTGTTGATCATGAAGTGGGCATCACTTGAACCGCCATTCTTGACTTGACGCCGCATGTGAAGTCCAACAAGGCTAGTCGTGTCGTTGCACAAGGCATTGAGTGTAGGGGTTACTTCGCGATCGCCTATGCGCAAACCAATCACCCACGAGTTGAGCGACTCAACAACAATCATAATTAGGTTGTCACGGCCGGCGTCATAGGTGTTGTCGGTATATTGAGGCTGGCTGGCTAGGAACTGCTCGATGCGGCGCTCGTCATCGGCCGACAGACGTTTGTGTTGAGCCAGTTCGACCGCTGTGCAGTAGGCGAGATATCCTGTCAGACCATTGTCAGCCATATACGACGCATGGGAAACCTTGACGTGGGTGTAGTTGCCGTTCAGGTACTCGCTCACGCTCAGTCCTTTGTGCCAATAAGTGCCGTAGGCCAGCGCATCGCCTGCCACGCGCAGGACAACGAAGGCCACCAGTGCATAAGCCAGTCGCCGCCACGCGCTGCCATTGTGGCTCGACGCTGGCAAACGGTGAAGCCAGCATAAGTCGACGATGGCTAGTGCCACCACTGGAATGACAAACAACCAGTCACGACGTATCCAGTTACCTAACGCGCTGTCGATGACCAGCTCGTCAAGGTTCTGCCATAACACGAACGATGACGGAGGCATCAAGTCGCAGTAGGTAGGGAAATACATCAATTGCGCGATGCCCCAACATAAGAACAAGAGCAGCACAGGCCACTGTACCCAACGCCAGCGGCGACGAAACAGCCAAGTGGGCAACGTAAGTACGATTGCGTCAGAAAACCACATCAGTAGGCCATGAATCCATCCCACGCCGTGGCTTGAATGCCATAGTGTGGTCTTGTAGGTTCCTGTGGCGTAGTGGAACGCGGCAAGCTGCAGCACAACGGCGCAAAATGCCAGCAGACCGAACATGCGACGGCCGTCAAATGATATGTGGTGAAGGGGTTTGGACAGTTTCATGCTGCGAAATTAGTGTTTTTTTTGCAATAACACCGTGCAGTACTTATTTTTTTATTACCTTTGCATCGTCATAAACAATCAAACACTAGTTTCTTATGAAAAAGACATTATTTACACTCGCTGCACTGATGTGCATGACACTGGGACTCACCGCTTGCGGTGACGACAATGACGGACCCAATGATGGCGTAACCGTTAGCGCTACCTATGAGATTAGTTTTTCTCAAGATCTGCTCGATGTGGCTGAAGTGACCATTGTCTATGTCGACAACAAGGGTCAGGTCAACCTTGACAAGCCCACTAGCAATCGTTGGACTCGCAAGGTATCGAGAGAGGTCAAGAACAAAGCGGTGCCTGTAGAATTTGGCTACAAGCTGGTTTATGCGTTGAAGAGCAACTATCCTGATAAAGAAAACTACACTTTAACGGCCGAGGGCACTATCAAGGGTGAGACTCCTAGCAGCAGCCGTCAATTTCAGGAGACCTTGCTGAACGGTCAAGTAGGCAAGAGCCGCTTAGAGAACGCAATTGAGCGTGGCTCCAATAAGGCCTTCGGTATTGTGGTCTATAAGGAAGGAAGAATTGAGCAGAACCCGTTGTTCACTGTATTCATTTAAGGATTTCAATCTTTTCAAAACTTTTTTGGACGAAAAATTCATTTTTTCGTCCAAAAATTTTGCCAGTCCAGAAAATTGACCTACCTTTGCACCCGCAATTGAGAAATCAATCGCAACTACACATTTTCACGGTGCGTTAGTTCAGTTGGTTAGAATGCCTGCCTGTCACGCAGGAGGTCGCTGGTTCGAGTCCTGTACGCACCGCTGTGGAGAGAGGAAAAGAGCGTGTTAGCGAAAGCTACACGCCCTTTTTGTTTATCCCCATCGGACCCACGCGCCGTGCAGGCGGCGCCGCAACTTGTGCAATAATGATTCCCGTTCACGATTATCGACCCACGATGCCGCATAATGGTGGATGGCATGTGTCTCGGGTCGGACATCCAGCTGGCCAGTGAAGTAGTTTAGCGGGCACAAATACTGCCACGGATAAATCGTGAACCCCGCGCAGCGCAATGCTCCATTATCAAGCGGCTCGGCCGTTTCGTCAGTCAGCAATTGGCGTGTGATGTCGACGATGGTGTCGCCCTGCTGGCCCGTGCGTGACACAAAGTGCAACGTGCGATAGTGCTCCAGCATCCGCCCGATGAAGGGATGTCCCGCCTCGCACCCCATGCCCAGCCCCATGGCGCAGTGCAGACTATTGTTGTCGTGGCGCTCGGGTTGCTCCTGTCCCATGAAAGCACCCTGCGCGGCCAGGTCGTCCAGTGGACGTAGCAATTCGACATCGGTGTCCAGATAAATCCCGCCATGATGATACAGCACCCACAGGCGCGCATAGTCGCTCACATAGGCATATTGCCCCAGGCGGTAGGCCTCGCGGGTATAAGGAACGCTCTGAACGTCAAAATTTGACTCATCCCAACGCTTCAACTCCCAGTCAGGCATCTGCTCGCGCCAAGACGCAAGGCAGCGCACCGCCAACTCGGGCAGTGCGCTGCCGCCAAACCAGCAGTAGTGGATGGTGCGTGGAATCACTTCTCGGCCCTCTTCTTGATGTGGTCGTTATACATCTTGATGCCAAAGATGATCAAGCTGCAGATGGTCGTGATCAGGTTGGTGACAAACAAGAAGATGCCTTCTTTGCCTAGCATCCATCCTTGAATCATGAAGCAGATGCCCCCGATGGCCATCATCAAGAACGTGGGCAAGGCGATGCCATCGGTATCGCGCGTGCGGATGGTTTGGAAGGCCTGGGGCAGGTAGCCCAGCACCAACGAGATGCTGGCTAGCCAACCGACAATTTCAAATGTTGTGCTCATGATGTTGTAGTGAATTACATTACTTAATTTCTCTCAGCAGTTCCTCGACAGCGGCTTTGAGCTGGCGGTCGTCGCCCTTGACGACTGTGGCGGGGTCTTGTGCCACCTTGATGTCGGGCTCAAGCTGGGTGTTCTCGAGATACGAGCCGTCGGGTAAGCGGTAGCCGATGATGGGCATGCCGTAGACCAGCGACGGGTCTTGCAGGGTTTCCCACGACACACTACTCATTGTGCCCGGGACAGGCATACCCACCAACTTGCCGATGCCGGTGTGCTGGTAGACCCAGGGAGTGCCGTGCGCGTTGCTGTAGCATGCCTCGCACTGAACCATGATGCTGGGCTTGTTCCAGCGACGGCTGGGCATGTCACAGGCCTCGCGGCCGCGAATCACCTGCGTAAAGTACTTCTTGCCGCTGAACAGCACCTCGATGTCTTCGTGCAGACGGCCACCGCCGTTATAGCGGATGTCGATGACGATACCATCCTTCTTGTAGTACTTGCCCATGACCTGGCTGTAGACCTCGCGGTAGCTGTCATCGTTCATCGACCTGATGTGCACATAGCCCAGTCGTCCGCCCGAGAGGCTGTCGACCAGGTGCGCGTTCCGCTTGACCCAGCGATTGTACAACAGGTTGTTCATCTGGCTGCTAGTGATGGGCAGGATGACCTCGTCAAAGGTGCCGCCCTTGGGGTCGCGGATGGTCACCAGCGTCTTCTTCCCTGCCAGACCGTTGAGTAACTGCGTGTAGTCGTTCTCCTCGTTGATCTCGGTGCCGTTGATCTTCTCGACAATCCTGCCACGGCGCACCTTGCTCGTCGACTTGGCGAATGGGCCTTTCTCAATCACCTCGTCGATCTTCAGACCCTTGCCAGTGTAGGTCCAGTCGAACAACAGGCCCATGTTGGCGGTGGGCTCGCTGCCGCCATTGGGTGAATAGCGGCCGCCACTGTGCGACACGTTCAGCTCGCCCAGCAGCTCGCTCAGCAGGTTGGCATAGTCATAGTTGTTGTTGATGTGCGGCAAGAACTTGCGGTAGGCGTCGCACATGGCGTCCCACTTGCAGCCGTTGTAGTCGGTGCGGAAGAAGCGCTTGTTTACCTGGTGCTGCACATGGTTGTACATATACTCGCGCTCGGCAGCAAGGTCCATCTTCAGGTCAGCCTTGTAAGTGATGGGTGTGAGCTTGTCGCCAGCGGTAGCGAGCTTGTTCATGGTCGAGCCCAGGATGAACATCGTCTTACCGTCGTTGCCGCGCTGGATGTCGCCAAAGCCCGAGTTCATCTTGTTCACCAGCTTGGTCGAGTGCTTGCGCATATCGAGCTTCCAGAGGTCGTAGCCCTCTTCAAACTTAGACAAGTAGTACAGGCTCTCGCCGTCGTCGGTGATCATTGCGCTGGCGATGCTGCTTGAGTTGGGTGTGAGTCGCACCACGCGGTCCTCAATGCCTTCGAGTTCGACGACAATATCTTTCTTCTCGTCTTTCTTCTCATTGGCTTTTTCGTCTTTCTTGTCTTTCTTCTTGGCGTCGGCCTTGGCCTTGTCAGCCTCCTTCTTGGCTTCCTTCTCAGCCTCCTTGACAAGCTCGTAGTCCTCCTTGCTCATGCGATACTTGTCGTAGGCGTCCTGGTTGACGAAAGCGAGCAGCACGTCGTCCTGCGAGCCCCACGAGCCATGTGCACGCATGCCATAACGATTGCTGGCGAACAGGATGGCATTGCCCTCCATCACCCACTTGGGCGACTCGCTGAAGTAGCCGCTGCCGGTGATGTTGGTAATCTTACCGCCGTCGGCACTGACGATACCTACGTCGGTGTATGGGTCACGGCCATTGGCGATGTAGTTGATGGCGAACCACTTGCTGTCGGGTGACCAGGAGTAATCAAATCCGCCACTGGTGTTATACCAGGTCGAGCCGTCGGTCACTTGGTGTACTTTCTTGCTCTTGAGGTCCATCACCATCAAGCGGTTGCGGTCCTCGATGAACGCGAGTTTCTTGCCATCGGGACTCACGTCGGGATAGGCACGCTCGACGGTGGTAGAGGGCAAAAGTATCTCTTCTTTGATGGTCGTGGCGTTGGGGAAGTTGGGGTCTTCCTTGCGCTCGATGCTCGCCTCAACTAGTTGCCAGTTGCCGTTGCGTTCGGTAGCATAATATAAGGTGCGGTTGTCACTGCCCCACGACAGGCCTCTCTCGGCCTGTGGGGTGTTGGTGATGCGCTTGGTCGTGGCATATTCCACCGAGGTAACAAACACCTCGCCACGGACGATGAATGCAACCTGCTTGCCATCGGGCGATGCCACCGCGCTGGTGGCGCCCCTGGTCATCGAGGTGCGCAACACATCTTCGCTGTCATCGTGGAAGAGGTCGACTTTCACCTTGGAGGGCTTGCCGCCTTGCGCTTGAGTGTAAAGCTCGCCGTCATAGGTGTAGCACAGCGTGCCGTTATTGGCGATGCTCAGGAAGCGCACGGGGTGGGTCTTGAATGAGGTCACTGCCTTGATGGCGCTGGGCTGGTCGATGGGGAACTGGTAGACGTTCATCGAGCCACCATTGCGTTCACTTAGTATATAGACCGTTCGGCCGTCGGCACTGAGCACAGGGCTGCGGTCCTCGCCGGCATGGTCGGTGAGGTTGGTGTGCTTGCCGGTGGTGGCATCATACTTCCAGATGTCGCGTGTGACGCTGCTGGTGTGGTGCTTGCGCCATGCGTCCTCCATGCCCTTCTGGTCCTGGTAGACCATAAACTTTCCCTTCTGGTCCCAAGTGATTTCCTCGGCGGGCGTGCCCAGCACCTGCGTGGTGCGACCACCTGCCACCGGCACCTTGTAGACCTCGGTCAAGCGCCCGCTAGGGAACAACGCGCTGCTGGCGGGATCCTGGATAGAAGCCGAGAAGTAGATATATTTGCCATCGGGGCTGAACGCCCATGGCAACTCGCTGGCCGAGTTGGTGGTCAAGCGAGTGGGGGCACCGCCCGATGACGGCATGATGAACACGTCAAAGTTTCCCTTGCGGTCGCTGGCGAAGGCCAGGTAGCGGCCGTCGGCGCTCCACACGGGGTTCATCTCATAGCTCGACTGGGTGGTCAGCTGCACGGCGTGACCGCCAGTAACAGGCACTTTGTAGATGTCACCCTTGTAGCAAAACGCGATTTCCTGCCCGTTGGGTGAGATGGCGGCATAGCGCATCCACAACGGGGTTACCGCTGCGGCTTGCACCGCGATGGCTGCCACAGCAGCCAGTGTCAACAGTTTCTTCATTGTCATTAGTTTTTTATTTATTGATGTTTTATTCTTACTAGTTCTGTTCAGTAGAGTCGGCAATACATGATGACTGGTTGCTGCAAGGCTTAATTGTGCATTGTGCATTGTGCATGATGCATTGTTCCAAGTGATATCTGGGCCGGTCCTTGACCTCGATGTAGATTTTGCCGATGTACTCACCCACGACTCCCAGGCCGATGAGCACGCAACCGCCAATGAACCACAACGACAAGATCATCGACGCCCATCCGCTCACGGCACGCCCAGTGAAGTAGGCCACCAGCACATAGACCAGCATCGCCAAGGCGATAAACAGGAACACGATGCCCAGCGTGAGTACCATGCGCACAGGGCGGATGCTGAACGACGTGATGCCGTCGACGGCAAAACTCATCATCTTGCGCAGCGGGAACTTGCTCTTGCCCGCCAACCGAGTGCCGCGGTCATAGTACACGCAGTCGCTCTTGAAGCCCACCAGCGACACCACGCCGCGCAGAAACAGGTTGCGCTCGCGATAATCCAGTAGCGCATTCGCGGCACGGCGGCTCATCAGGCGGTAGTCGGCATGGTTATACACATTTTTCACTCCCAGCCATCGCATCGTGCGGTAGAACGCTTGTGCGCTTGTGCGCTTGAACCAGGTGTCGCTCTTGCGCTCATGTCGCACGCCGTAGACGATGTCGCACCCCGCCCGATAGCGTTCCAGCATCTGTGGGATGACCTGTGCATCGTCCTGCCCATCGGCATCGATGGTCACTAGCACGTCGGCATGCTCCACCGCGGTCTCCAGGCCTGCCAAGAGGGCGTTTTGGTGTCCCGCGTTGCACGACAACTTGATGCCGCACACCCGCTCGTCGCGCGCAAGGTCGCTAATCAATGCCCATGTGGTATCGGTCGAGCCATCGTCGACATAAAGCACGCGGCTCTCTTGCGACGCGGCCGATGCTTCGATCAAATGCTGCAACAAGGTCAGCAGTTGCTCATGCATCATGGGCAACACCTCTTGCTCGTTGTAGCAAGGAACGATGATATAGAGCACATCGGTTTTCACAAGTTGACAAAGTTACGGCTTTTTTTTGTCATTTCCCTCATTTTTCAAACAAAATTGCAAAAAACACACCTCATTTGGCATTTTTGCCGTACCTTTGCACTCTAGAAAATCTAGATACTCTAGTCATTCTAGAATCTCTAGACTGCAGCAAAGCGAAACTTTAAACTCTAAACTAGATATATGGCCCTTCAATGTGGAATCGTAGGACTGCCCAATGTGGGCAAGTCAACCCTATTTAACTGCCTGTCGAATGCCAAGGCGCAATCGGCCAATTTCCCGTTCTGTACCATCGAGCCCAATGTGGGTGTAATTACCGTGCCCGACGAACGACTCAACGCGCTTGCCGAGTTGGTCCACCCAGCCCGTATCGTGCCTACCACCGTCGAGATAGTCGACATTGCTGGCCTGGTCAAGGGCGCCTCGCGCGGTGAGGGGCTTGGAAACAAGTTCCTGGCCAACATCCGTGAGACCGATGCCATCATCCACGTGCTGCGATGCTTTGACGACGACAACATCACCCATGTCGACGGCACTGTTGATCCCGTGCGTGACAAGGGGGTCATTGACACCGAGCTTCAGCTGCGCGACTTGGAGACTGTGGAGGGCCGCATCCCTCGCATCATGAAGCAGGCCCAGGCTGGTGACCGTGACGCTAAGGTGCAGTACGATGTGCTCACCCGCTATCAGGAGGCCCTTTCGCAAGGACGCAACGCACGCTCGGTCGCACTCGAGAACAAGGACGAGGAGCGCGTTGCCCACGACCTGTTCTTGCTCACCAACAAACCCGTACTCTATGTGTGCAACGTCGACGATGCCTCGGCAGCAACTGGCAACGCCTATGTCGATGCAGTGCGCGAGGCCATCAAGGACGAGGATGCGCAGCTGCTGGTGGTAGCAGCGCAGACCGAGAGCGAAATTGCCGAACTCGACACCTACGAGGAGCGCCAGATGTTCCTTGAGGAAATTGGGCTCAAGGAAAGTGGCGTGAATCGCATCATCAAGGCTGCCTATGCCCTGCTCGACCTGGAGACATTCCTCACTGCCGGGCCTAAGGAAGTGCGAGCATGGACCTTCCGCAAGGGCAGCAAGGCGCCCCAGTGCGCTGGAGTCATTCACACCGACTTTGAGCGCGGTTTTATTCGTGCCGAGGTCATCAAGTATGATGACTATATCCACTATGGCAGCGAGGCCGCCGTCAAGGAAGCTGGGAAGATGCACATCGAGGGCAAGGACTACGTCTTTCAGGATGGTGACATTGTCGTCTTCCGCTTCAATGTGTGACCGTTTTTTGTCGTAAATGTGCCAAGAATGGTGGCAAACTGTAATCAAATATAACTTTAGTTGCCCAAAAAGCCAATAATGCTGCAAAAATGTTAAAACCCCAAATGTTAAAACGATTCCTTTTTAACATTTGGGGTTTTGGTGTTTTTTTATCGGCTTGTTTTGCTCGCTTGCTTTGACTATCAGTGCTCTGCAAGCATGCAGGCCTTCGTTAAGAAGTGGATAAACCTACCAAAATTAACGAATTGATAAAAATTAGAGTTTTGCATAAAAGGTTAAATACGCAAGAAAATTTGTTCACTATTAACAAAAGGTCTAACTTTGCATGTCAAATTGTATCATTTTTTTAAGCGTCATACGGGGTGGAACACTACTACTGAGGAATCATCTCAACCACCCATATATTAATAAGGTAAAGTTATTTTTCAATTAATAATTTTAAATGCGAGAGTTTATGATTAAGAAATTAACCTTGTTTCTAGCGTGCTTTGTCCTCGGTATGGGGATAGCATTTGCTCAGACGAGAGTCACGGGAACCGTGACTGCCGAAGAGGACGGACTCCCCATCGTGGGCGCGTCCGTTCAAGTTGTCGGTAGTCAAGTGGGTACCGCGACTGATGTTGATGGAGCATTCACTCTGAATGTTCCGAGTGGGAAGAACACGCTGCGTGTGTCGTACATCGGTATGATTACGCAAGAGGTGCCGATTTCCTCTAACATGACCATCGTGCTTAAGTCGAGTGACACTCAGCTCGATGAGGTCGTGGTGACGGCAATGGGTATCAAGCGCGAAGCAAAAGCGCTCGGTATCAGTGCCACACAAGTTAAGGGTGATGTCATCACCCAAGCCCGTACCAACGACATCATGTCGAGCCTTGCTGGTAAGGTGGCTGGTGTGCAGATTGGCGAAAGCTCATCTGACCCTGGTACATCTAAGTCAGTCATCATCCGTGGTGTGAGTTCTCTCTCGGGTAGCAACCAACCGCTTTATGTGGTCGACGGTGTGCCCTTGAACAACTCGGCAACCTACAGTAGTGATGGTCTGAACAGTGGTTACGACTTCGGTAACGGTGCCAATGCCGTTAACCCCAACGATGTCGAGTCAATGACCATCTCGAAGGGTGCAGCTGCAACCGCTCTATACGGTAGCCGTGCAGGTGCTGGTGTCATCCTGATCACCACCAAGAAGGGTACCAAGCAGAAGAAGGGTATCGGCATCGAGTATAACGGCGGTCTCCAGTGGGAGAGCGTTCTCCGCTTGCCGCAAATGCAAAATAACTTCGGTATGGGTTGGTATGGCGACCACACCGAGATTGAGAACGGTTCGTGGGGTCCTGCCTTCGACGGTTCTGAGCAACTATGGGGCTGGACTTACAACTACAGCCAGGGCTTGAAGTCTTATCTGCCCATCAAGAACAATGTAAAGGACTTCTTCAGCACCGGTTTCCGTTACAACAATAGCATTTCGTTCAACGGCGCTACCGACAAGAGCACCTACTTCGTGTCGCTGTCTCAAATCAAGGATGATGGTATCATCCCGCAGGATAAGGACACCTATACCAAGTACACTGTTTCGGGACGTGGTAGCCACCGCGAGGGTGCGTTCACCTTCAGCACTTCGTTGAACTACGCCTTCCAGAAGAACCACTTCGTGACTACCGGTCAGAAGACGGGTTCGATGTACAACAGCATCATGCAGACCCCGCGTGACATCGCCATCGTCGAAATGAAGGACCTGAGCAACCCGTTTGCTACACCGGGTTACTACTACACTCCTTACGGTGTCACTAATCCGTACTATATCATTGAGAACTATCAGAACGAGTATGAGGCAGAGCGCTTCTATGGCAACCTGCAACTCGATTATGACTTCCTGAAGTACTTCAAGGCAACCTACCGCTTCGGTATGGATACCAACACGGGCCACCACCGTTTCGGTTCTCCCAACATGTCGGCTCTGTTTGATGGCACTCCCAACCACGCTGACGCTCTGAAGGATCTTACGGGCGAGGTCTCGCAGACAATTCAACGCCGCCGCGAGTTGGACCAGAACTTCATGTTAACCTACGACCAGCAGGTGCTTGAGGACTTGCACATCAACGCTCAGCTCGGTTTCAACGGCAATGAGCGTACCTACAAGTCACTCGCTAGCTCGGTTACCAACCTGACCATCCCCATGTGGTATAACCTGGCCAACAGTGCCGAGATTCCCTCGACTTCGACTAGCGAGTGGATTCGTCGTTCACTCTCGGTCTATGGCAGTGCTGAGTTTGCTTACAAGAACATGCTGTATCTGACACTGCAAGGACGTAACGACTGGTCGTCGACGCTGCCTCGCAGCAACCGCTCGTACTTCTATCCCGGTGCCAGCTTGAGCTTCCTGTTCAGTGAGTTGCTCAAGCCCGAGGCTCGCAAGATTATTACCTTTGGTAAGTTGCGTTTGGCTTGGGGTCGCACGGGTAACGACGCTTCGGTCTACCTGACCAACTCGGTCTACGCACAGGCTGCTGCCGCTACCAGCGGTTTCGGAAATGGCTCGTCATTCCCATTCTCAAAGAAAAACATCAATGCCTACTCGTTGGGTAACAAGCTGGGTAGTGATGACCTCAGCCCCGAGATGACCACTGAGTTTGAGGTGGGTCTGAACATGGCGTTCTTTGACAACCGTTTGAGTTTCGATGCATCTTACTACGATCGTAATACCGACAAGCAAATCTTTAACCTGAACATGGATCCTGCCACGGGTTACACCTCGCAGGTGATGAACCTCGGTAAGATTCGCAACCGTGGTGTTGAGTTGTTGGTCAACGTGACCCCCGTCAAGGTGGGCGACTTCCAGTGGGATATCAACTGGAACTTCACCAAGAACAACAGTAAGGTCATCAGTCTGCCCGAGGAGTTGGGTGGTATCGCTACCATCTACGGTCTGAGTGGTGGAACGAGCATGTATGCCATCGTAGGTGAGCCTCTGGGTGTGTTCAAGGCTTATGTGCCTCAGACCACCAAGGATGGCAAGATCATCTGCGACAACCAGGGTCAACCCATCAAGAATGCCGAGCAGCAGATTGTCGGTAGCATGAACTACAAGTACATGATGGGCTTCGGTACTACGCTGAGCTACAAGGGTGTGAGCCTGACCGCTAACCTCGACGTTCGTCATGGTGGTATGCTTTACTCGCGTACCAAGGATATCACCTTCTTTACTGGTAACGCTATCCAGACGGCTTACAACAACCGTAACCCGTTCATCGTGCCCAACTCGGTTCAGCAGAATGGTACCGACGACGATGGCAACCCCATCTATGTCGAGAACACCACTCCGCTTGATGAGACTGGTATCTTCACTTACTGGGATGCTGGTGGTTCAGAACTCGACCGCGCATTCCTCGTTGACAAGAGCTATGTCAAGCTGCGTAATGTCATCCTGACTTGGCAATTGCCCGCTAAGTGGTTTGCAAAGACCTTCCTCACTGGTGTTAGTGTTTCTGCATTCGGTAACAACCTTTTCTTGTGGACTCCGAAGAGCAACACCTTCATCGATCCTGAGACTTCGACCTTCGGTAATGACCTCGAGGGTAACTATGGTGAGTTCTCGGCCAACCCGAGCTCGCGCAAGTTTGGTTTCAATGTGCAGGTTAAATTCTAATCTAAAAGCGAAACAGACATGAAAAAGATATATTTATTACTGACCGTTGCAGCAGTGTTGTGCTTGGCATCGTGTAACCTCAATGTGAACGATGACCCCAACTACCCGTCGAGTAGCGATGTGACGCCCGACTTGGTATTTCCTGCTGCCGAGAATGCAGTGGCTGCTGCCGTCGGTGACGCTATGTTCAACTATGGCGGATTCTTCGCACAGTACTTTGAGCAACGCCCCGAGGCCAACCAGTATAATGATGAGGCCGAGCTGAACTTGGATGAGTCGTCCAACCTGTTCGACCGCTGCTACCGCACACTCTATGCCGGCGCATTGGCCGATATTGAAGATGTGATGGAACGTACCGATAACGCTAGCGACATCTACGCTTGCACCGTTCTCCGTGCCTATGCTTTCCAAATTCTGGTCGACAACCTTGACCAGGTGCCTTACAAAGAAGCACTTCAGGGCTCTTCAAACTCTAATCCCGCCTGGGACAAGGGTGAGGATGTCTATAAGGGCGTGCTTGCCGAGATGGACGAGGCAGAGGCTAATCTGACCAGCGAACCGATGTCGGTCAAGGATCCACTGCTCGATCAG
>JAEEVE010000288.1 GCA_016290765.1 Muribaculaceae bacterium | reverse complement strand
GTTTTCATGGCGGTTTATTAGTATAGAGTTAAGAGTTTAGAGTTAATAGTTAAGAGTTCCCTAAAAGTTAAGCCTTCAGCTTGTGGCGGCGGTATTCCTTGCGGGCGCGGTCGATGATGGAGTCGGCATAATCCTCGGTGATGTAGTAGCGTGTGGCGCGGCAGTGCTCCAGCACAAACTCTACCGCACAGGCTATTGACATCTTGCTACCTTGGCGTAGTGATTTGACGCGATCAGCAATTTCCTGCCACATCAGCACTTGCATCGAGTTGGTTTTGGGCGTTTTACCATGTCGCAAGAGTTGGCATACCACCTCGTAGGCGCGTTTGTAGCTCACATAGTAGCGCGGGTGCCCATTGTTCAGGACAAAGTGGAGTGCTTGTCGCCTGGGTGCCTTCACGCCGCGGTCGACCATCAGTTTCAGCGTCTCGTTGTAGAGCTTTACCAGCTCCATGTCGCGCGCTTGGCAATTTGCCTGCCGCGCTTGACCCGAAGTAACATTTGTGTAATCCATAGTAGTTAAGAGTTAAGATATTATGGCTTGTAGCTATATATAACTTTGCATCGCCAACCAGGCCTCACGGCCACGATTGGCGATGCAAAGATAATACCCAAAAAGGGTAATATGCAAACCGAAATGGTATTTTAACAAATAATTAACCTTTCAGAACAAATTCTCAGGGTCTAATTTGTGCCATTCTAAAGGGCGAGGCGGAAACCGATATAGTTATCCGTAACCATCTCTCCGCAGTGGTTGCGCATAGACACACGGCAACTTAGAAAACTATGTTGCCAGCTACCTCCACGGAATACAACAGTAGCACCTATTGATGGACCGGTGGGGTTGGTCTGTGCATCGCTGCTGTAGAAGTCGTACCAGTCTTGACACCACTCCCACACGTTGCCGCTCATATCGTACAGCCCCAACTCGTTGGGCGCTTTGGTCGCAATCGTCTGGGTTCCGTAACCACTGTCGCCGCTTGTTTGCGAAGGAATGTTAGCAATATACCAGGCCACGTCACCGACATTATTACTGCCAGCGTACTTGTAACCTTGGCTCTTGTTGCCACCACGGGCGGCGAACTCCCACTCTGCCTCGGTGGGCAGACGGAAGGTCTTTCCTGTCAGTTCATTCAGCTTGGTGATGAACGTATGGCAGTCATTCCAGCTCACCTGCTCCACTGGTCGCTGTAAGTTGGCGCCATAATTCGGGTCGGTAGAGGCTTGGAAGTAGCTAGGATTAGTGCCCATCACCGCTAGCCACAACTCCTGCGTGACCTCGGTCTGGCCGATGCTGTAACTACTCAGTGTCACTTGGTGTACCGGTTTCTCATTACTATAGGCATCGCTTCCTTGCTCTTCGGTGGCACCCATGGTGAAGGTGCCGCCCTCGACCGCCACCATCTTGAACGACACGCCATTGACGGTGAAGGTTTGCATTTCTTGATTTGTTTTTCCGAGCATGATGTTGATCACGGCATTCACGTCAGCGATGTCGACGTTGTTGTCGCCCGTGACATCACCGGCGGCAGTCTGCGCGGTCTTGCCCAGCATCATGTTGATGACGGCATTGACGTCAGCGATATCTACGTTGCCGTCGCCAGTGAGGTCACCTTGCACTTGCGCCGTGGCGCTCAGCCCCAGGAGCAAGCAAGCCACCAGAGCCATTGTTTTGAGGTAGAATTTTTTCATTGTTTTTGTGGTTTTGTTGTTAATTTTGCTGCAAAGTTAATCATTTTTGTTGTAATTTGCAACCGTCAGGATAAAAATATTTCCCAACAATTCGGAATCAGTCGCAAATTAGTGGGTGAACGCCGGGGCATTTTTTGAAGAGGAAAACAAGCGTGCTATTTGACAAGTCGTAGACTTGAGGGTGTGCGAAACACATTGTGCGTTCCAACTCGAAGAGTTGGGGCGCACTGTGTGTTTTGCAGTATTATCATGGCTGCACGTCGAAGATGTGCAGTGGTAGTTGCAAGATAAGCAAATATTCGCTATTTTTGCGCAAAATACCTCTTCAAATATGAGTAAAGTAGTTTCGCTTCATCACATTGTCATCAATACCAAAAACAGGCAGATGACCATAACAGCTGAGCATTGCGAGGACATGTACCGTTTTATCACAAGCATTATAAAGCGCAATGACTGTGTTCTTTACCGCATTGGTGGGATTGAGAACCATATCCACATGTTGGTTGACTTGTCTCCGACCATCACTCTTTCACACTTGATGTGGGACATAAAGCGCTCAAGCAGCGATTGGGCGAAACAGTGTGGCCTGTTTCCTGAATTTGTTGGTTGGGGGAAGGAGTATGCAGCATTTTCAATCTCTGTCTCGCACAAAGATGCCGTTATCTCCTATATTATGGGGCAACGGGAGCATCATCAGCGGGTGGGGTTTGAGGACGAGCTAAAGCGAATCACTGAGCGTAATGGTGTCAAATGGGGAGATTATATGCTCACATAGATAGCTGGATTAACTACAGCACATCTACGACGTGCAACATTAGATACAGTCACAAATCACACAGTGCCACCCACCGCTCCGCGGTGTGCGGCACAATGTGTTTCGCACATATCCAAGTCTACGACTTGTCTTCATGTCCCCCACTAATTTGCAAGTGACCCATTATTTCCCCCTTACTCCTGACAGCTCGCGCGAGCCCCCTGACCCCTGAATGCTCGCGAAAGCGCGCCCTCTTACTGTAGCCACAGGGCAGCGACCTTGCTGCGGATGGCTAGGAGATTGCCGGCTGTGATGAGTGCCATGATGAGCAGGCCCACGAGAATGGCGGGCAGAACACTGGCTCCAGCGACTCCAAAGGCGTGTAGCATGGGCAGGTACCACAAGCGCGCCATGAGCATGAGCGCAATGGCGAGAATCAGCACTGCGGCATTGATGGCGAGCACGAGCAGCATGTAGGGCCGGGCAACCTGGTTGGGCGAGTAACCCAGTAGAAGCAGGTCTTGCAGTTTGCGTGTGTTCTTCTGTAGCAGCAGGTAGATACTCAACATCAACACAAAGAACGATAAGAGACTGATGACAATGCCCACTGCAATGACAATGCTCACAATGACAGTGAGGAAGTAGTTAGCCTTGCTGGAGTTCATCTTGTCGCCTGCCACGTCATAGTGGTGATCGGCCATGTACTGCTCGATGGCGACATCGCCAGGGCTGTTCACTTCGATAATGAGGCGCAGTGGGCGGGTAATATTGCCCTCGCCATAGCGGTCGTTGGCCCAGTGCATAAACTCGTCGGGCACGATGACTGTGTTCAGGCGGTTGCTGAAGCCGACGATGCGGCCTGGCATCACCTCGTTGAGCCCATGGCCCGAGAAGGTAAACATCAGCGGTATCATGCCCACCTGGCTCTCGCTGATGCGCGGCAGTCCCTGGGTGGCGGCGAAACCGGAGTTGTAGAGCGACAGATAGTCACGCGAGACGATGACGGGCACC
>JAEEVE010000287.1 GCA_016290765.1 Muribaculaceae bacterium | reverse complement strand
CGACAACCTTGACCAGGTGCCATACAAAGAGGCACTTCAGGGCTCTTCAAACTCTAATCCCGCCTGGGACAAGGGTGAGGATGTCTATAAGGGCGTGCTTGCCGAGATGGACGAGGCAGAGGCTAATTTGACCAGCGAACCGATGTCGGTCAAGGATCCACTGCTCGATCAGAATGTGGCACAGTGGCGTGGATTTGCCAACGCACTGCGTCTGCGCATGTATCTGCGTCTGATTGATGCAGGTATCAACGCCAGCGAGTATCAGGCAAAGGCCCTCGCTCTGGTCAAGGGTGACTTCTTCACTGGTGATGTGGCATGGGATGTGTACCAGAATGGTGAGGGACAGTACAACCCCTGGTATGATGTGACTCGCGCACTGGGAACCAAGAACCATGTGGCTTCTTACCCGCTGGTGAGCTATTATCTTGCCACTGATGACCCGCGCATCGAGTATGCTATCATGCCTACCGAGGCCAATAATGACTATGTTGGACAGATTCCAGGCGCAAAGACCATGTATAAGTCGTGGGGCGTTGACTGGAAGAACAAGGACGTGAGTGCCATTGACTATACTCCTGCTGCGGCAGCTCCCGTCTATCTGTTCACTCAGAGTGAGCTCCAGTTCCTCATCGCCGAGACGCAGTTGCGTTGGGGTGACAAGGCTGCAGCAAAAGACGCCTATGAGGCTGGTGTCCGTGCCGACTTCGCTTCGCGTAACATCGCTGTGGGACCATTCCTCAATGGCAACCAGGTCAAGTGGGATTCTCAGGTTTCGGATGCTGCACGTCTGAACTTGATCTACATGCAGAAGTGGGTTGCTTTGTTCTATCGCGACCACATGGAGGCTTGGAGTGAGGTGCGCCGTACCGACGTTCCTGCCACTAGCCCAAGGACTGGTAGAGAAATCTTTGAGGACGCAGCTGTCTATACTGCAGGAAACATGATTGTTCCAGCTCGTAACTATATCGTGGCAGGTGGTCTGTGCAAGCGTGTGCCTTATCCTAGCACTGCACGTCAGCTCAACAAGAACACTCCCGCCGAGAAGTTGCTCAGCGACCGCGTGTTCTGGGATGCCAAGTAAATGTGAAAATGACGAGAAATAAGAACTAACTTAAAAATCGATCAATTATGAAGAAATTATATTTGTTGGGTCTCTTGACACTTGGCATGCTCACATTGGCATCGTGTAACGATGACAAGGATGAGCTGACCGACTCGAGACTGACCTATTTCCCCGAACTCCAAATGGAGGGCGATGAATTCATGATTGTCCCTGTTGGCACTGAATTCGTTGATCCGGGCTGCAAAGCATATCTCTACGACAAGGCCAGTGGTGAGATAAAAGACATTACCAGCCAAATAGTTGTTGAGGGAGCAGATGAAGTGGATCCTTATGTGATGGGATTCTACTACGTTACCTACTCGGCACCTGGTAGCGATGGCTATGGTACTTCTGTTACTCGTACGGTTTGCGTCTGCGATCCTACCGTGACGTTAGATATGGCAGGTACCTATGATACCGATATGAACGCTTCGCTCTATGGAGCGGCTAAGAACCCATTTGCTCTTTATGCTGCAAATTATGGTTACACAACTCAGTGTACTGGCATTACTTTCAAGAAGCTTGCTCCTGGTTTCTATCAGGTGAATGACCTCTTGGCTGGATGGTATGAGCAACTTCGTGGTTTCGGTGCCAATTATGGTGCAGGCATTGGTATGATGTCTGGTTATGTCAGCCTTGACAATGATGGCAACATCACGCTGATTAGCAGTTATATCAGAGCTTGGGGCGATTCGCTGGATTACCTCGAAAATGGTATTTATGATCCCGAAACCAGTACCATTGCTTACAGCATTAGCTATGGTGGAAGTGTCTTTATGGACATTGTAATGCACGAGGTTCAGTAACTAGTAACCATTTAAATGACTATAATTATGAAAAAGTATATTTCATTTTTTGTGACGACACTCGTGTTGAGTTTAGGCTTCGCTTCTTGCGGCGTTGAAACCGACGAGCCTGCAGGAGGTACCGCAGTTGAGGACATGTGCGGACACTGGGTGGTTACTGTCGATGCTTATGATAGTGATGGTGAACTCCTCGCCGAGGATCCATATGAAATGGGAGAGTGGAACACACTGACCTACAACACGGCCAACAATGATAATAATGTCATGTGGCTCAGTGACAACGGCGGTGAGTTCTGGGATTATACGGTAAAAGTGTCTGTTGACTACAACGCAAAGACCTTCTCTTGCAATCATGTCTATATGTACACCAATGAAGGTGAAGATCAGTTCTGCACCATTTCCGATGGCAAGATCATCAAGAATGGTGGTAAGAACGTCAATGGCAAGCCGACCGATGCGATTGAGTACAAGATCGAGTTTACCGATGACCCAGGAACCGTTTATTTCGTACATGGCGTACGTTATGCGGGATTCTAGAATGAGCAACAATATTTGTTAAACTCATAAAAACTCCAAGTGTGGGATGCGCCCCTGAGGCGCGTCCCACACTGTTTTTTGGTGGTTTGGAATTAAAGTCGTAATTTTGCGCTCACAAATGAACTACCTGGGTGAAATAATTTCCATTGGAGTGGCATTCTCGTGGACCGCTACGGCACTCCTTAGCGAGTACGGCAGCAAGCGCATGGGTAACTTGTCGCTCAATGTGCTGCGCATGGCGTTCGCGCTGGTGTTTGCCACCATCCTGTTTTGGGTGGTAACGGGCTCGCCCCTGCCCGCTAGCGCCAGCAGCGAGGCCTACGGATGGATGCTGTTGTCGGGATTGGTGGGGTATGTCATAGGAGATTATTGCCTGTTTCAGTGCTATATCATCATTGGGTCAAAGTTCGGGCAACTGTTTATGACCCTGGCGCCTATCTCGGCCGCCGTCACTGCATGGATTGCGCTGGGACAGCGCTTGCAGCCATCGGCACTGCTTGCCATGGCGGTTACGCTGTTGGGTATTGGCATCACCATCCTCGGACGAGGTGACGGACACCGCTTGTCACTCAAGCTGCCGCTCAATGGCGTCCTGTTCGCCATCGGGGCTGCTGTGTGCCAGGGAGTCGGGCTTGTGTTGAGCAAAGTGGGCATGGATGCCTATCAGGCTTCGATGACTGCACCCACGGCCTCCTGGATATTACCCTTCTTCGCTAATTTCTATCGTTGTGTAGCGGGTATCATAGGCTTTGCCGTGCTGATGTACTTCAAAGAAACATTTGCCCCGTTGCGTCGCAGCATATCTGACCGTAAGGGCATAACCGCAGCCGTGGCGACCACCATCTTTGGGCCTTTTGTAGGCGTGGGATTCTCGCTCATGGCAGTGCAATACACCGCGGCGGGCATCGCCAGCACACTCATGGCATTGACACCCATCATCATCATCCTGCCTGCCTGGTGGCTCTTCAAGCAACCCATCACCGCGCGCAGTGTCCTGGGTGCCGTTATCTCG
>JAEEVE010000286.1 GCA_016290765.1 Muribaculaceae bacterium | reverse complement strand
CTTTAACATATCACGGACCTTCACGGGCCTAAATAGCAACTTTCGTGCCAAATATGTTCAAGACCACCCTACAAACTTGGCAACGACGATGACTTGACGCGAAAGGAATAATTCTTTATATTTGCAAGTGATATGAAATCGATATCCCTCTATATTGCCCTGCTGCTGTGCGCGGCGTGCCACACAAGCCAAAGCACTATGCCATCAATCGCCTGGAATGGCAACGACAGCTCCACTGTGGTGAAACCGCCTCGCGATGCCATTGGAGAGTACTCCCCCACCACGCTCATCATTTCCTATGATGCCCAGGTGGGCAAGCAGCCGTTGCTCGATGCTATCGAGGCGAGCGGAGCACAGGTCATCTACGACTACAAGATGATTAGCGGCATGGCCATCAAGAAACCCGATAACATGACGCTCGACGAGGCCATTGCCTACTTCAAAAAAGTGAAAGGTGTAACCCATGTCGAGCGCGATCGCATCATTCGCCTCACCGATCCCGTCAAGCCACCCGTCTTCGACCGATAAAATGCTTATCCTTTTGTAATATGAAACCACCGATTTCTAACAATATCATCGAACAACTGCTCGAAAAGCCCTGTTGGGTAATCGATTTCCTGCCTCACAAGGTCACTGCTGGCCAGAGCGGACAATTCTTCAAGGTCGAGAATCTGTTGCTGCAGCCGCCCCACATCAACCGGCTTTACGGCAAGTTTGCCTCGCTCCTGCTGCAGCTCAACTGCTACTGCGACTTCGACCTGTTCATGAACGACGACGAAGTGAGCACCTTCAACCCCGAGCCTGAGCAACTGCTCGATGCCGTGAACAAGGTGCAGACCCTGAAACAGCACCTCGTCATCGTGATTGCTGCCACATCAACCATGCTCATGCTCAGTGGCGACGACACCCACATGAGCGTGTATAATGCAAATCAAGAGATGTTGCAACTGCTCGAGAAACTGGCTACCACCCAAGGGCTGTTTCTTTGGCAAGCACAATAATCCATTTAGTCAGACAATGGATGACTTTGACTTTGGAATGTTGCTGCGCTTTATTACACACAGAATACACAGAATGCACTGACAGAAGAGCACATGGACCTCGCGTAATGAATAATTCAGTGAAAATCTGTGTATTCAGTGTGCGTTTATCAGGGTAGATGCTACGGAGTTGAGGAGTATAGGAGTGGCGCTGGCGCGCTAAAACCGGCGTGAGCCGGCTCTTCGACAAACTTAGTTTGCAGCTTTTTGAAAAAATATAACTACCGACTCGGTGGGGTGCAATTCGAAAAGTGGCGCCTATCGGCGTCAAAAAGCTGGCTGACGCCAGTTTTTTATTTGCCTCACACCGTTCATGCAGATTGAGCAGATTATTTTGACGCGCTCAAGTCAGGGGGAGGAAAAGTGAGGGCTGGTGGTGAGGCCAGCCCTGCACATAGATTGTTGATTAGAATGAAAAAGAGTTTACTAGACTATCGCTTGTTAACCTTGTGGGTGGTGGCGATGATGTTGCCGTCGGCTGTGACGCCCTCGATGGTGATGGTGTAGGTGGTGTTGGGCACATCGGCGGCAAAGAAGCTGAATCTCGACTTGCCTTCGCTGTTGACCTGCACGCAGGGGTTCCAATAGAGGGTGTTGCGCAGGTCGGTGTTTGGAGCCATTCCACAATCACCTAAATCATAATCGGGACTGTAGAACTCCGCTGGCCGCTGAACACCCTGCATCGTGACTGTGTGTAAAAAGAAATTCTTCTGTTTCTTGTTTTTTTCTTTTCCATCTTTAGTGGTGATCATAATTGCACCACCTGCTGAACCACGACCAGCCAACGCCATCGCCATTCCACCTGAAATGAAGTCGATGCGTTTGATGGCATCAAATGGTATCTGCTGGTCAAGTCCTCTCAATATGTATGCATTAGGTGCCGCTTTTGCCAACTCTGACGCAGTTCCAGTACCTCCTCCAGCCGAATAGGTGGCAGCTCCCTTCAGCACATACACTCCTTCACCTGAACTCAAACCTGCGAGCATGGGTTCAATATATACCCCATCGAGGAAAAAGCCCACATTTTCATTCGATCGACTTGAAACCACACGATTTCCCGTTATCACAATGCCAGCAATGTGCCTTATGACATCTTCAATGGAACTGATTTGTCGCTCTTCCATATATTCTTCATCGTATGAATGCGTGGCAAGTCGTTGGAACACATCTTCTGGCTCTTTTCTTTTGACTTGGGCTGTTACCCCCACCTCACCGAGCACTATGTTGCGCATCCCGTCGATATACTGCATACGCTTCGCTTCCGCCTCCAGATAATCGGCCAGGGCGTCCTGGTCAGACTTTGCGCCTGTTCCCTTGAAATCAGTGGTGATTGACGACAGATTGGGAAACGACACCTTGTCAACTGTCACATTCATCTCCTTGCCGCCCTTCTTGTTGAATGCCTGAAGCACCATTATGGCACTGTCGGGCAGTTCAAAGCCCTCGATGTAGAACCTGCCTTTATCGTCGGTGGGAAACATGTTGCCATAGCCCAATTTGGGCACAAGCACCTGCACAAGTCCGTCTTTGACAGGTTTTTTCTTCCATTCGCTCAAAACGGTGCCTGATGCCGAGAAGCCTTTCTCGATGGGAAACGACGATTCGGCAAGCTGCCCGCGAAGCACACCTGAAATGTCGTAGCGCCGCCAGCCATGCGTCATCATCAGGGCGTCAAGTTCATGTTCACGTCCCTCCTGCGCAAAGTAGTAGGCCAGATCGGGCAGATGCCCCCGCAGGTCGGATTGTAGGAGCAGGTTCACCGCAATGGCCGAGGTGCTGTCGGCAGTCACCGACCTGTCGTCGGTCACGCTCACGGCATAGTTGCCCGCTGGGGCCGCAAAGCCTTCGAGACGAGTCGTCACCTGCACGCGGTCTCGACTCTCGTATTGCTCCTTGTCACAATTCACATTCACTCTTTTCGAAGTCTCACGGATTGGCACAAAAAAGAGCCGCTCGCTCAGCGGGCGCAACCGCCCGTCGAGCAGCAAAGCCTGCACAACACCGGCACTCATCGAAGAAATGGGCAGGACAATGCTGTCGGTTCCCGTGGCAAGCAGAACGCCACGCTGCTGCACCACAAGTATGCCCTGGTCGGTCTTCGCCCCGGTTGCCCTGACTACAGCCTCGCTGCTATCACGCATTTCAACCTGAACTATAGTGGCATTGCTCCTCACTTGCGGCAGCTCAAACTCAAGCTCAGTGTCGCTGCCGTTCAGGTGGCACACCGCCCTGTAGTTTGTTTCTACCTTTGGTTCAAAATAAAAGTCACCGATGCCTGCATGACCAGTGGCGAATGTGGCCACCTCGTTGCCGTCGCCATCCAGCACGCGACCCGTGGCACGGGCTTCGCTGCCATTGCCATGCAGCGCCTTCACGCTCACATGATTTTGCACACCTGGAACCAGGTAGCCGCCTTCAG
>JAEEVE010000285.1 GCA_016290765.1 Muribaculaceae bacterium | reverse complement strand
GCCAATACAGTGCGTCAGTTCATCATTGAGTTGGCGAACGGCATTGTCCCTGTTGACAATGGTTCGCATGGCCGTCGGGCCATCGCTGCCCATCATGTTACCGGCGCATTGGAACTTGCTCGTCAAGGTTATCCCAGCCTATTCAGCGATTGGTTGCCCTACTACAGCAGCCTCGATGGCGATACTTATCGTGAGCACAAGACTTTGTTGCGCATCATGAGCACACTTGATGACACGAACGTGATTCACCGTGTGGGTTACGAGATGGCACAACAGGTCAAAGAGGAGGCACGGCAGTTACTTGCCGACTTCTCGCTTGAAGGATTGCAGGTCATGAACCAACGGTTTATCGCCCGCAACATCTCGCCAGGCGGAGCAGCCGACATGTTGTCGCTCACCATCTTCATTCATTCGATAACAAATTGAATTAGTAGTTAAGTAGTTAAAGTAGTTAAGGGAGTTAAGTAGATAAGAGAATACATTACTTTTTCATACTAGACACAAAGCTGCGGCAACTACAGCATTACTCGAGATATTAAAATAAATAACAACTAATAACAAACACTTTTTTCTTAAAAACTTTATTATGGTAGAACTTATTAAACAAGGAGTTTATCTACTCGACGGAACCGAGATTCGCACTGACGCTACGGGTATGCCCGCAGCCGATGAGGCTCGTGAGAACACTATCACCTACGGTATCCTGCGCAGCCATGACGTTGACGGCAGCAAGGGCAAGAAGATGCGCATCCGCTTTGACGCGATGATGTCGCATGACATCACCTATGTGGGTATCATTCAAACGGCTCGCGCCAGCGGCCTGGAGAAGTTCCCCCTGCCCTATGCAATGACCAACTGCCACAACTCGTTGTGCGCCGTGGGCGGCACCATCAACGAGGACGACCACGTGTTTGGTCTGTCAGCAGCCAAGAAGTATGGCGGCATCTACGTTCCCGCCAACCAGGCAGTGATTCACCAGTTTGCTCGTGAGGAGATGGTGAAGTGCGGCAACATGATTCTGGGCAGCGACAGCCACACTCGTTATGGCTCGCTGGGCAACATGGGTGTCGGCGAAGGCGGTGGTGAGCTTGTCAAGCAGCTGCTGCGCAACACTTGGGACATCAATGCTCCCGAGGTGGTGCTTGTATGGCTGGAAGGCGCTCCCCGCAAGGGTGTCGGTCCGCACGACGTGGCTATCTCGCTTGTTAAGGCTACATTTGAGTCGGGCTTTGTGAAGAACAAAGTTCTGGAGTTCGCTGGTCCTGGCGTGAAGAACCTGCCCATCGACTTCCGTAATGGCATTGACATCATGACCACCGAGACCACTTGCTTGAGCTCGATCTGGGTCACCGACGATGAGGTGAAGCACCACTATGAGATTCACCGCCGTCCTCAGGACTTCAAGGAGTTGAAGCCCGGCAAGGTCGCTTACTACGACGCTATGATTCGCATCGATCTGAACACTCAGGAGTCGATGATCGCTCTGCCGTTCCACCCCAGCAACGCCTTTACCATCCACGAGTTGCAGGCCAACCCCGTTGAGATTCTCAAGGCCGTTGAGGAAGACACCCGCAAGCGCTTCGGCGAGAAGGTGCAGGTCGACCTCGTTGACAAGGTTGTCAATGGCAAGGTGATGGCCGACCAGGGTATCATCGCTGGTTGCTCGGGCGGTACTTATGACAACCTGAGCGCTGCTGCTTCGATCATGAAGGATGCTAGCATCGGCAACGACTACTTCACTATGTCGGCTTATCCGCAGTCAGTACCAGTGTTCATGGCAGCCACCCGCAGTGGCATTGTTGAGGAACTGCTTGAGACCGGTTGCGTGATCAAGCCCGCATTCTGCGGTCCTTGCTTCGGTGCTGGTGATGTTCCCTCGAACAATGGTCTGTCAATCCGCCACACCACCCGTAACTTCCCCAACCGCGAAGGTTCGAAGCCCGGTCAGGGTCAGATTTCGCTGGTTGCTCTGATGGATGCTCGCTCGATTGCCGCAACTGCTGCCAATGGTGGTGTCATCACCGCAGCAACCGATGTCGACTACGAGGACACCCACAAGCCCTATGAGTTCGACGCTCGCATCTATGACCGTCGCGTATACTATGGCTTCGGCAAGGAAGAACCCGAGCAGGAGCTGAAGTACGGTCCCAACATCAAGGACTGGCCCAAGATGTATGCTATGCAGGACAACATGCTGCTCGAGTTGGCAGCCGTTATCCACGATCCCGTGACCACGACCGACGAGTTGATTCCTTCGGGCGAGACCTCGAGCTACCGCTCGAACCCGCTGAAGCTGTCAGAGTTCGCTCTGTCGCGCCGCGTTCCCGAGTACGTTGGCATCAGCAAGCGCATCCAGGCCCAGGATCTTGAGCGCCGCGACGGCAAGTGCCCGCAGCACGTGCTCGATGCTCTGGCCAAGGTAGGCGCCGAGGCTGGCAACACTTCGTTCGGTTCGTGCGTATTTGCCAATCGTCCTGGTGACGGTTCTGCTCGCGAGCAGGCCGCATCGTGCCAGAAGGTGCTGGGCGGTGACGCCAACATCTGCTACGAGTATGCCACCAAGCGCTATCGCAGCAACTGCATCAACTGGGGTATTGTTCCCTTCACCATCGCTCCCGATGTTGAGTTCAACTACAACCCCGGTGACATGGTATTTGTTCCCGGCATCCGCGAGGCCATCATCAATGGCAAGGAGGAAATCGATGCCAAGGTGATTGCTGCCGACGGCGTGCATGACCTGCACCTGTTCTTCCAGAACCTCACTCCCGACGAGCGCACCATCCTCGCCGAGGGCTGCCTGATGAACTTCTATGCTTCTCAGAACAAGTAATATCTTTTAAACCTGTCCCTGGGCCTTTGCCCAGGGCAGGTTGATTAGTGATTAGGGATGAGTGATTAGAGAAACCGTCCCTGAACACGACAATACAAACAACAAACCAATTTTTATCAATAACAACTGATCACATTATTTTTCAATCATGATCGAAAAAATTAAAATGACCACTCCCATCGTGGAGATGGACGGTGACGAGATGACCCGCATTCTGTGGAAGATGATCAAGGACGAACTCATCCTCCCGTTTGTTGACCTCAAGAGTGAATACTACGACCTAGGTCTTGTAAAGCGCGACGAGACTGGTGACAAGATCACCATCGAGGCTGCTGAGGCTTGCAAGAAGTATGGTGTCGGCGTTAAGTGCGCTACCATCACCCCCAACCTGAAACGCATGGACGAGTACAAGCTGCACGAGATGTGGAAGAGCCCCAACGGCACTATCCGTTCTATCCTCGACGGTACCGTATTCCGCGCTCCCATCACCATCCCGAGCATCAAGCCCGTGGTAAAGAACTGGGAGAAGCCCATCACTATCGCTCGTCATGCCTATGGCGACGTTTACAAGAGTGTTGAGCTCCGTGCCGACGAACCCGGTATTGCCAAGCTCGTCTTCGACGGTGAGAGCGGC
>JAEEVE010000284.1 GCA_016290765.1 Muribaculaceae bacterium | reverse complement strand
AGCTAAACATCAAGCGCATGTTTGGCGTGGTTACCACGCATTACCAGAACCTCAAGCACTTTGCCGAAGAGACCAACGGCATCGTCAACGGTGCCATGCTCTATGATCGTGGTCGCATGCAGCCCCTGTTCCAATTAAGTATAGGCTACCCCGGCAGTTCGTTTGCAATCGAAATTGCACGCAAGATTGGCCTCGACCCCGCAGTCATTGCAACCGCCAGCGATATTGTGGGCAGCGACTACATCAACATGGACAAGTATCTGCTCGACCTTGTGCGCGACCGCAAGTACTGGGAGAGCAAGCGTCACGAGGTTCGCCAAAAGGAGAAAAAACTTGATGACCTGCTCGAGCAGTATAATGACCGTCTCAAGCGCATCGGTGACGAGCATCGTCAGATCATCAAAGACGCGAAGGCCGAGGCTCGCGAGATTGTGCAGCAAAGCAATGCGCAGGTTGAGCGCACTATTCGCGAGATTCGCGAGATGCAGGCCGAGCGCGAGAAGACCAAGGAAGTGCGCCGCCAACTCGATGAGTTCAAGCAGCGTCTTGATGGCACAGAAGGCGAGGAAAGCCAGCAGGTACAGCAACTCAAACCCAAGCACCAGATGCGTCGCAAGCCCGCTGCGCCCGCCAAGCCTCAGAACGACCCCAACCGCCCGCTGCAAGCTGGTGACAATGTCGTACTCAAGGGTCAGACCACCGTGGGCACCATCATCAGCGTCGATGAGAAGTATGCCGTCGTTGCCTTTGGTGCACTCAAGACCCGCGTCGAGACCAGCCGCTTGCAGCGCAGCAACCGCAAGATGGAGCGTGCCCAAACCTCCACTATGAGCCGCGAAACCACCAACGACATCCGTGACCGCCAACTCCGCTTCAAGCCTGAGATTGATGTGCGAGGGATGCGTGGTGACGAGGCCCTGCAAGCCATCACCTACTTCATGGATGACGCCATTCAGTTTGAGTCCAAGCGTGTACGCATCCTCCACGGAACAGGCACCGGCGCCTTGCGCGAGCTCCTGCGTCAGTACCTCCGCACCGTACCAGGTGTCCACAGCGCACACGACGAAGATGTCCGCTTGGGAGGTGCCGGTATTACCGTTGTCGAACTTGAATAGTGAAGCATGTTCACGAGTTTTTGGAAGCATATCGTTTACCCGCCGAAATCGGTCAGCGACACGAAGCTGTGTGAGACATTTCGTGGTAAGTGGGTCGTTATTACCGGTGCTTCCTCTGGAATTGGCGAGGCATTGACGCTTAGACTGATAGATGCTAGAGCCAATCTGTTTCTCATTGCCCGCAGTGAGGAGAAGTTAAGGCAACTATGTGACAAGGCTCGTGCAAAGGGTTGCAAGGCGCGTTATAAAGCCATCGACCTTCGCTGCCGGCAGGAGTTGGATGCCTATTGCAAGACATTGCCAGAGGAGTTGCCCAGTGTGTCATTCCTCTTTTGCAATGCAGGGAAGTCCATCAAGCGAAGCATCAGTTCTTCCATAGAACGGATGCACGATTTTGACCGCACAATGGACCTGAATTATCGTTCGATGGTAGCATTGTCGCTGGCGTTGATGCCATCACTGCGTGAAGGCAAAGGACGCATGATTTATACATCCTCGGTGAGCAGCCGATATCCATTTGCCCCTGGCTGGTCGGCCTATCATGCCTCGAAATGTGCAGCCAACGTGTGGTGTCGCACTGCCCGCCGTGAGCGCAAGAAGTTGGGTGTGAAAGTTCAAGTGGCATATCTGCCGCTAGTGCATACGCCCATGTCGGATGTGAACGAGGCCTACAAAAAACTGCCCGCTTATTCAGCCAACGAAGCAGCTAGCATCTTGTTGAAGTTAGCAATGACCGACAAGTTTTGTTACAAACCGTGGTGGGCAATATAGTGGTACGACCTCACCCCTGACATCTGTTTCCCCCTTTTGGGTCTAGGAGGCTATACTTTTTACTAGTTTACTGTTAAGTGTTTGATGATATGAACAGGACTATTCTCTCGAAATTGTCCAAGTTGCACATCCTTACTCCAGGTGGCATTTGTCGACTGCTAGGGGCTTTCTTCAGAGATGGCGTCTCGCTGATGGCTTTGACACGCTTTTCGGCAAAATACTATCCAGACCGATGTGCAATAGTATCAGAAGGCAAACGACTTACTTACAAGGAAATATACAGTCATTCGCATCGCCTCGCCCAGTTACTATATCGTGACTATGCACTCAAGTCTGGAATGTGCGTGGCACTGCTGTGCCACAATCATATTGCAATGGCGTTGCTGCTGCCAGCATTGTCACGACTTGGGGTGAGTGTGAAATTGCTGAATACCGATATCGTACCTGACAATTTGAGAGAACACATATTGCGCAAAAAGATAAGCCTCATCATCTGTGACCACGAGCTGAAAGAACAACGAGTTCCCAATGACCTGCCTTGCGAGATGCTAGAGAGCGAGGAACTTTATCAAACAATCTCAGACAACTCACAAGACATCCATGTGAAACTGCCCCACATCACACGTGGTGGCGAGATTTCGGTATTCACAAGTGGCTCTAGTGGCATGAGCAAGGAAGCGCCGAGGAAGATGTCCATCAGTCAGTTCCTACCGCCATTCTACGCCTTGCTCGAACAACTACGTCTCGACGAGTATCATAGCGCATTCCTCTCGTTACCAGTGTATCACGGTTTCGGACTAGCCACGCTCATCATGTCGTTAGCCATGGGCAAGAAAGTGTGCCTCCTGCGTCATTTCGATGCCGAGAAAACTCTCAAAATCATTGCCGACGAAAAGATCGAAGTAGTGCCAGTTGTGCCCGCGATGCTCGCTCGACTCTGGCAAATCGACAATGCTCCCACAGCGATGGAGACAGTGAAATGCATCATCAGTGGCGGTGACCGCCTCGATAAGAAATGGGCAGATCACACCCAAAAGCATCTAGGAAATGTGCTTTACAACCTTTTCGGCACTTCTGAGGCAGGATTCTTTATGATCGCATCACCCGACGACCTATTGAGAAATGATGAAGTACCTATCGGCAAACCAATCCGCGGTGTAAAATGCAAGGTCGAGAACGTTGACAGTCATGGCGTTGGCTCGCTCTGGGTGTGTTCAGGCTGGGCGATGATTGGAATGAAAAACAAATGGCAAAATACTGGCGACCTAGTATATTGTGATGACGATGGCTGCTACTTCTATCGTGGACGTAGCGACAATATGGTGGTGTGTGGCGGAGAAAATGTCTTTCCCAAAGCCGTCGAAAAGGTGATTAACGAGCACCCTGAGGTGATTACGTCAATGGTTTACTCAACACCCCATCTCCAGTTCGGGACAGTCCTTCATGCCAAAGTAGAACTAGCCCCCGACTCGACATTAACCTCCAACACGCTCAAAACCTGGCTTTATCCTCGCCTCACCCGCGCCGAGATGCCACATGAGATCACCATCCAAACCATCCACACCATCGACATAGGAAAAATC
>JAEEVE010000283.1 GCA_016290765.1 Muribaculaceae bacterium | reverse complement strand
CAGCAGGTGTCACATCAAGCACCTGTTGCTGCGGCTTGGTAACACGCGGCAAGTTGAGTGAAGCATAATCCTGCTGGTTGCGGTTGACGATGATGGGTGTGGTGAGCAGAATGGTCAGACACAAAAGCACAACTATGGATGCTGCAATGCGTGCCACGCGCCTGATCAATAACGAGTTATGGACCGTTGAAGGTTGTGCAAACGCTGCGGCAGCTGCAGCTGCTGCCTCGGCACGCACAGCCTCCTCGGCTAACGGGCGGAAATTCACGCTACGCAATCCGAAGTAGGAGTCGTTGCTCTGCTTGTGATTGAACGGAGTGAACTCGATGCGATGGCTATCGGCGCTGTGGAAGTAGCCCAGTCGACCCATCGATACCTCATTGCCCGTCGACAATTGCTGCCTGAAAGAACTTACGCTTTCTCCAATGAAACGCATTGCCTGCGCATAGGTAATGCCCTCGCGACGCACAAGAGATTGTGCCAACAGACCATCGTTGTGGTCTACACTGGCGTTGAACCCCAACAAGCGCCTAGGGCGCTCAATGCGCCCAGTCGTTGGGTCATAATGCGAGTCACTGTACTGTGCAACTAGAGCTCCCCAACCAGGGATAACCACACAGTCATGGCTCGTCAGAAGGTATTCAATATGCTCAATAATGGTGTACATGCAAGGGCAAAGTTACGCACATTTTCTGAGATGTGCAAATTTTTTTTGCCCTATTTTATAATCAGTTCGCAATTAGTTCAGTAGAGCGTCGACCAAAGTGCGGTCAAGGCCAAGCGAAACAGCTTGCTGGATGTCGCGTTCCATATCTTCACGGCTGAAGCGCAGTTTAGCAAGTTTCGCGCGAAGCACGTACAGATAGGGATCATCGGGCGTCATTGAAAGGGCTCCACGTATGTCCTCTTCGGCATGGTTTAGTTGCTTTTGGGTCAGATAGCAGTCGGCACGGTTAGCCAGCAGTCGGGCGTTGGGCTTGGCTTTGATGACCTCGCTGAGTAATTCAATGGCCTTGGTGTAATGACCTAGTGACTTGTGCAACATGCCCAGTCCCTCGCTCGCAAGGCCACTGTTGGGGCTGATGCGCTTGATCTCGTTAAATAAGTCCTCGGCCAGCTTATAGTCGTGCACTTCCACTGCCATCATGCCTAGGCTGTATCGTGATTCGACGTCGGTGGGATCCAGGTCGCGCACACGCTCATAGTCGGCTTGCGCACGTTCGTTATCGCCTGTTTCGATATAGGCTGCCGCACGGTTGAGTAGCAAGGTCACCGAGTTGGGTGTCATGTCCAGTGCCATAGTGTAGTTTTTGATGGCATCGTCAAGTCGACCCTGGTAGCGCTGTAGCGTTGCCAGGTTGGATAGTAGCATCGAGTTGGCGGGATGCGTGGGATCGGCTGCGATAGCGCGAGTAAAATAGCCCTCTGCTTCGTTCCAACGTTGCTGGTCGATCATTGTTTGTGCCGAGTCGATCATAATGTAATAGGTCGACGTGGTGTCCATGTTGATCTCGACCGGAGTATAGTGCTGCGGCTTGTCGTTAGGGCGCAGGCCCTGAGGTACCTTGGTGTTGTCCTTGGCCATCTGGGTGATGACCTGGCCTTGTACAGCCAGTGTAGCGAGTGCCGTCACAGCCAATAGATAGGTTCGGATAAGTTTCATATTAGATTAACGATGAAATCAGGAGTAAATTGCATAAAAAAATCCTCGACTCACGTCGGGGATTGCTTAACTAATTAACCTTCTAATACCATTAACATAAACCTTTTGTTTTTTACAAAACGCAACCGTTTCGCAACGCCTGGTTTCTACTAACCTTAAAAACTAATACCATGAAAAACCAGTGCAAAAGTAATGCCAATATGTTATATAGCATAATTTAGAAGCAATAATTGGGCAAAAATTAACATACGTTAAGTATTTAATACCCCATTTGACATTTGTAAATAAAAAAACTCCCCCTCTAAATCTAGAAGGGGAGCCTGTTACATTGTGCCGCGTCTTTACTTCACGATGGCTGCGACACCAGGAAGGGTCTTGCCCTCAATAGCCTCGAGCATGGCACCGCCACCAGTTGACACATAACTCACTTGGTCTGCAAGGCCGAATTTGTTGACGGCAGCGACCGAGTCGCCACCACCAATCAGCGAGTAGGCACCATTCTTGGTGGCTTCGGCAACATACTGGGCAATCTCGCCAGTGCCGTGGGCAAAGTTCTCAAACTCGAATACGCCAACGGGGCCGTTCCACAGGATAGTTTTGCTCTGCAGGATGATATCCTTCCAGATAGCCAGAGACTTTTCGCCGGCATCCATACCCTCCCATCCATCTGGGATGTTGAAGATGTCGACTGCTTTGCGTTCAGCATCATTGCTGAACTCGTTGGCGGCAACAGTCTCTACCGACAAACTCAGATTGACGCCTTTCTCTTTGGCGGCCTCCATCACGGCTAGAGCCTCGGGCATCAAATCATCCTCGTGCAGCGAGTTGCCAATGTGTCCGCCCTGGGCCTTGATGAAAGTGAACCCCATGCCTCCACCAATAATTAGGTTGTCAACTTTGTCAAGCAAGTTCTTGATTACGGCGAGCTTGCTCGAAACCTTGCTACCGCCGATGATGGCAGTGAATGGGTGCTGAGCGTTCTTGAGCACGTTGTCGATGGCGGTAACTTCCTTCTCCATCAACATACCTAGCATCTTGTGGTCTTCATCAAAGTAGTCGGCCACGACGGCTGTCGACGCGTGACGGCGGTGTGCAGTTCCGAAGGCGTCGTTGACATACACGTCGGCATAGCTTGCCAGTGTCTTGGCAAATTCAGCCTGACTGACCTTCATGCGCTTCTTGGCGTCGTCATAGGTGGGGTCATCCTTCTCGATGCCAACAGGCTTGCCCTCCTCCTCGGGATAGAAACGCAGATTCTCGAGAAGTAGCACCTCACCAGGCTGCAATGATGCAGCGGCATTCTGAGCCTTGGCGCAGTCAGGTGCAAACTTCACAGGACGTGCCAGTGCCGATGCTACGGCATTGGCAATTTGTCCCAGCGACAGTTTGGGGTTGACTTTCCCCTTGGGCTTGCCCATGTGAGACATCAAAATTAGGCTGCCGCCGTCTAGGAGGATTTTCTTCAGCGTGGGAACGGCGCCACGGATGCGGGTATCATCGGTGATTTCACCTTTTTCATTCAGCGGGACGTTAAAATCCACGCGTACCAGTGCCTTCAGTCCGGCAAAGTTGTAGTCATGAATGTTTACCATTGTCTTTTATTTTTACTAGGTTTTTTCTAATAGGAATTGCAAAATTACGAAAATCTTTGCAAATAGCAAGCAGTTGTTGTGATTATTTAGTAAAATGTTATCGATACGTGCGCAGACGTGGCATGAAAGCATCGGGAATGTATTGAAGCTTAAAGTTCCCGGGCTCACCCACGACTATGATCACGTCGTAGATGATGCCACACTTCAGCTGGTA
>JAEEVE010000282.1 GCA_016290765.1 Muribaculaceae bacterium | reverse complement strand
GTGTGGGGCGTGACCTATCACGTAACTATGAGCGAACAAAAGCAATCGACCGACACCATTGCTGTGATGGCCGACAACACTCCCTATCGCGAGGATGATGGCTCACTGCTGTTCCGCCCTGCGGGCCATGGTGCACTCATTGAGAACCTCAATGACCGTGAGGCTGACGTGATTTTCGTTAAAAATATCGACAATGTAGTTCCATCGGCACTGCGTCATGACACCACGCGATATAAAAAGGTAATTGCTGGTTACCTAGTTCAAATCCAGGCACATGTGGCCCACTTCATGCAACAACTTGAGGGAGATTGTTCTCATGAACAGTTACTCAAAATACTTGAGTTTGTCGAGAAGTACTTATTCACCGTCTCGCCCAAGACAGGCGATATGGATGACTCACAACTATCCGAATACTTGCGCAGCAAGCTCAACCGCCCCATTCGCGTGTGCGGTATGGTGAAAAATGAAGGTGAGCCCGGAGGCGGTCCCTATCTGGCTTACAACCGTGACGGCAGCTATTCGTTGCAAATTCTGGAGGCGGCTCAAATCAATTCAGAAGACCCTGCTTCAGTTGAGTTAATGAAGAGTGGCACACACTTCAACCCCGTTGACTTGGTATGCTATATCAAGGACTACAAGGGAAACAAGTTTGACCTGCGGAAGTTTGTTGACCCTGACACGGGACTCATCAGCGAGAAATCTAAGGGTGGCGTAGCCATCAAGGCTCTTGAGTTGCCGGGCTTGTGGAATGGCTCGATGAGCGACTGGAACACCATTTTTGTCGAAGTACCCATTGAAACCTTCAACCCGGTGAAAACCGTTAATGACTTGCTTCGCCCTCAACATCAATAAATTTGAGCTATGCGAAATTTGTTCCTAGCCTTGTTACTGACTCTCCTGCTGGCGGTGCCTGCAGTGGCCCAGGAAGTGAAAGAAATAGACCAGATCCAGTTCAAACAACTGGTGGGTGTTGTTGATGGCAACAACTGGACCACCACAGCTCAGCGGCCATGCGTGGTTGACTTTAATGCCGACTGGTGTGGTCCATGCCGCCGCTTGGCACCGGTTTTACGGGAACTGGCACGTGAGCGCACCGATGTGGACTTCTATAGCGTCAATGTCGACGACAACAAGGAGCTGGCTGAGGCAATGCGCATCAGCAGCATTCCCATGTTGCTCATCGTCCCTGTCAATGGCGATCCACAAGCGATTGTCGGGCTCTATCCCAAGGACGAGATTGTCAGGGTTATAGACTATGTGGTGAATGGTAAAGCCAAAGAAGAATGAAAAAGTATCTGATCTTGCTTTGTGCCGTTGTTCTTTCGCTAGCGGCGTACAGCCAGGACTTCACCAAGATTGACGACTTGCGGTTTGTCGATGCGATGCAGTTCAGGATGATCAACTATGCCTTTGAGAAGACGCTTGACACTCGAATCCCCCGCTATCTGGAGGATAGTGTACGTACCGAGCTGAAAGAGCGTGCCCGTCACACATCAGGCAAGGCATTCCGTTTCCGCACCGACTCGCGTGCCGTGGCAGTGCGATACCAGTTGCTCTACAATGCCCACATGATGCACATGGCCGACACGGGCATTAAGGGTACCTGTCTTTACATATGGGATGAGGACACCAAGTCATGGCAGTTTGTTAATGGCAATCGCCCGAACTCCAATAAGGAAGACACCATCCAGCGAAAGGTCTATGTTGACCGTTTAGATGGCAAGATGCATGAGTATATGCTCTATTTGCCTCTATACGACGGTGTTCGTTGGCTTGAGGTTGGGGTTGACAGTACGGCGACGATAACTCAACCTGTGCTGAACAGTCCCCGCCAGGGCAAGAAGTTTATCTTCTATGGCACGAGTATCTTGCATGGTGGCTGTGCCAGTCAGCCTGGCATGGTGGCAACCAGTATCATCCAGCGCGACCTGGACATCGAGTGTGTCAACATAGGCATTAGCGGTGAAGGAAAGATGGATTACTGCATGGCTCGTGCCATGGCGACTATACCCGATGTAGCGGCGTTCATCCTCGACCCCATCCCCAACTGCACACAAATGATGTGCGACACGCTCACCTATGAGTTTGTCAACATCCTGCGCCGAGCACGTCCTGATGTGCCCATCGTCATGGTCGAGGGCCAGATGTATAGCTACGCTAAGTATAGCGGTTTCTTCGGCAAATACTTGCCGCAAAAGAACTATGAGTTCCACAAGAACTATCTCAAGTTGCGTGCCGAGAACCCCAAGAACCTCTACTATGTAGACTGCAAAAACCTGTATGGCCCCAACAACGACGGCACCGTCGATGGCATCCATCTGACCGACCTAGGTTTCTACTACTATGCCCAGAAGCTGGAGCCGATTCTCAAGGCAATTCTCGCAGGCAAGAAGGTGCCCAACCAGAAAGAAGTGAACAAACCCTATCCCCCAATTAAAGATCCAGTCACATTCTAAAATTAATGAGCGATAAACAGTACATATTGTCACTCATTGCCGAGGGCGAGCACGAGCATCAAGACTTTAAATACCAAATCAGTGATGCCCGCAAGATTGCGCGTAGCATCTCGGCCTTTGCCAACCATGGCGGTGGCCATTTGCTCATTGGCGTGAAGGATAATGGTGCTATCGTGGGAATTAGTAGTGACGAAGAAATGTACATGATCGACCAGGCGGCACAAATGTATTGTCAACCCTCTCAGCCAGTTCAGTTCACGCTTTACCGTATAGAGGGGAAAAGTGTGCTCAAGGTCGACATCGCCGAGACACTTGACAAACCCGTCAAGGCTCCTGACGAACACGGCAAATGGAAGGCCTATTACCGTGTGGCTGATGAAAATGTGCTGGCAAGTGCCATGCATGTGCGGCTCATGGAGCGTGACTGTGTTGACGAGGCTCCTGTAGTGGTTAATTACAGCGAGCGTGAGCAGAGGCTGCTTGACTACTTGCAGAGTCATGGCGGCATCACGGTGAGTGGCTTTTCGCGGTTGGCACATTGCTCGCGTTCAGCTGCTGAACATACGGTGCTCAACTTGTGTGAGATTGGTGTTGTCTCGCTCGAATACCATAATGGACAATGTTTAATAACTAAAACTTAAATAATTAACTTACAAAAAACTTAAACCAAATGAAACATCTGTTGATTGCTGCTCTGGCAATGAGCCTTGCGTTCAATGCCATGGCCGACGACAAGGTCGTCATCCCCGATAGTACGGGATTCAAGTTTACAGACACTAAGATTGTCAAGACTACTCCGGTCAAGGACCAGAACAAGTCGGGAACATGCTGGTGCTACTCGACCAACACCTTCTTTGAGAGCGAGATTCTGCGCAAGACAGGTAAGGAAGTACACCTGAGCGAGGGCTTCGTGGTTTATCACTGCTATCTTGACAAGGCCATCAAGTACATCCGCATGGATGGTACCGTTAACTTTGCTGAAGGTGGTGCCGCTGATGACGTGAACTACGTATGGGAGAACTA
>JAEEVE010000281.1 GCA_016290765.1 Muribaculaceae bacterium | reverse complement strand
GAGGTGCGCAACCTGGCTTACCGAGAGAAAATAAAGAGTCGTGTGATGTGGGGTGTGCTCGCCTTCGCAGTGGTGTTGCTGATGGTGTTGGCATTGTTGTGGCTGAACTACCGCCGCGTGCAGGAACGCAACCGCTCGCTTTATGAGAACTCGCTAGAAATGCTACGTGCCGATGAGGAGAAGCGGCAACTCATCGAGCAGCTACAACAAAGCCAACACGTCGAGCCAGAGCCCGTGTCGCCATATGCGCCTGCTGAGGAACCACAGCGCGAGTCTATTCTCGACGAGGCACGGCAAAGCGACCTGCTGCACCGCATATTTATCGTCATGGAGACCAGCGATGAGATTTTCTCACCCGACTTCTCGCTACCACGCCTGGCAGAGTTGGTGGGTGACCACCGTAACTACGTCAGCGACGCTATCAACCGTCGGTATCGCGACAACTTCAATGGCTTGGTCAATGAGTACCGCATCAAGGAGGCTTGCCGCCGCATCAACGACCGCGCGCGGTGGGGCGACTACACCCTCGAGGCCATCGGCAAAAGCGTGGGGTTCCGGTCGCGCTCGGGCTTCAGCACCATCTTTAAGCAGTTCACAGGTCTCACCCCCAGCGCCTACCAGCGACAAAGCAAGGGTGATGCCACATCACACGCCGATTAGTTTCTAATCTCACGCAGATATAACAGATAAATAGATTTTTATAAGATGACAAAAGTTACCAAATCCCCTAAAAAAATCTGCGGCATCTGCGTGAGATTTCTGGGACAGAAGAACAAAAATCTTGTGTCCTTATGTTCTTATGTCTATTCCCCACGGAAAACAATAGCAGAGTCGGCTTTTTTGCCCGATTTTCTTCTTTTCTACCCATTAGCAGGTATCTCGGGGCAGAAAAAAAGGCGATAGTGGGCAAAATGGATGCTTTTCCATAAAAAACACACAACGCACTGTAAATCACAAGAATAGCCTTATTGCTCAAATTTGTACCGTGGTCAAGATTGTCCAAAATTGCTCAAATGTACACATTTGAACACAGTCATGAGGCAAAAATCTTGACAAGAATTATCTTTGCTATAACTTTGCACTCGAGAATGATGGCCCCCTCGATCTCGCCTTGTCCCCCTAACCCCCTAAAGGGGGAACAAGATGTTTAACACCCTCCTTTAGGGGGGCTTGGGGGGACACTCAATTCTCATTAACCTTTTTATTCATCACCAAAAACTAAAAAGTATGAAAGCAAGAATTCTACTCTGCATGCTGGCTATGGGGATGCTATTTGCCTTCGCCCAAGGGCCAATCACACCGCAACGGCTTGAGCGGGGGCATTCCCGCCAAGGCCTTGTTCAGCGTCAAACCACTGTCAAGCCTTTCGGTTTGGACGAAGCCAGCATGGCCAACCACGCCAACAAAGCCCGGACCGACCAGCCCTCCTATAATGTAGACTTTGTACTGGACTTTGATGCCAAAACACAAACCGCATATCAGATTTACCTGAATAACAATGACGACAGCAATGTCTATTGGGCCTCATCCTTTGGTGTCTATGACTTAGTCAAAGGCTCAAACGTCATGCCAGTGCCCGCTGGCAACTACGACATTATTGTTTGGTTCTGTGAGATTGAACCATACAAGCACCAACCAGTGAATAACATGTATGTCATCCGCGAGCAAGTGGATATCAACCAGGACATGGAATTGCACTTTGCGACCGAAGAAGCCAAGAACCGCATCCACTTCCAGACGCTCATGATGGATGGCACGACCATCAACTGGGGTCAGTTCAGCCAAGACGAGAACGGGAATTGGGTACAGACAGAGGCATGTAATGTGGATGATGCTTATTTCATCAATAACATCATCAACCGAGACTTTGGGTTGGCGGTAAACATGTGGACTAATAGCTATGGCGGTTATAAAGTTTGGTTTGATGATAATGGCGACAAAGCTGCAGCTGATTACTTTAACACCGCCACTGATTTCCTTGTCAACGATGTGAGCGACCGTTATGCCTTTCACCATTATGTGGCCTTTATCAAAGATGACGTTGTATACACGTCGGCTCTGGAGGCCGATGGTGTCACCTCAGATGTTGTAATAACAACTGACCCTGAAAAATATGTTTTGTTCGAGGATCCTTTCCTAATACCCAATACAGACGAGGAATTGTATAGATGTTTTGACATCTTCTCTCTTCAAGAAGGGGTAGGTACTCACACTGGTAACATGACGGCTCAAGGTTCAAATTACTGGAGAACCACACCTATTACTCCCGGCCAAACCTTCAAATACTACTTAAACGCATCGGTCGACGACAGTAAAGTGGGGTTTATTCCCTTTATTCAACCTTATGTAGAAATGAAAGTAATTGAGACTTATGATGACGAGCCATGGCTGGAGTGGCATCCCGTCATGGCCAGCACCCCATTGACCATGACCAATGACGAGATAGTTTTCGCCAACAATGGACCAACAGGATACTGGAAGGCAGCTGCTATTGAGTTTGGTTCTGAAGATGGTGAAAGTGACTTCTATGGCTACAATGTAGACATCATAGATTATCCTTGGTTCTGGCCATCGCATCCAGTTTTTACCTACTCAACCGACAAAAAGAAAGAGAACCTAGGGAATAACTGCCCCTTACTTGTTAATGATATTTACCAATTCGAACCAATACCTAATCTTAGCTTATGGTATTTCCATCTTGGCTATGCAGGACGCTATGGAGAAAGACCAGTTATAGCAGATGATAATGCGCAAGTGAGTGTTAAGCTTAATGGCGAAGAAATTGTCTCGACCCAAGGGGGATTTCTTGCCCAGCTTGATGGATCCTTAAGCGGTGTGGTGGATGCTACGATTACGAACGATCTAGTCCAAGTGGATGACCTGGCCGGGTCGAACAAGGCGCAGTTGCACTATACTGCCAATGCCGAGGATGAGAACCCGCCCACAATGACCATGCTTCACTTCAAAGACAGCAATGGTGATGTGACTGAACGCTTCGAATCTGGCGATGATGGTACGCTTGAATTCAGCGCAGGCGATTTCAACCACATAATAACACCGATGGGCTTTAATGTGTGTAAACGCTATGCGCCCGAATCGGTGGAGGTGAGTTATTCACCTTACGGTGAGGATAACTGGAATGAGTTGGCAGTTGAAGAGGTGCCTGAAAACTACTGGCCGGTGATGGGATGGTTCTATACTGGCTCGCTGGCTGGAGTGACTGGCGAGGCTTACGAGGGCTGGTTTGACCTGAAGATTCGTCTGGTGGATGCTGCGGGTAACTGGCAGGAGCAGGTGCTCAGCCCCGCATTCCGCATCGATAACCTCGCCTACTCGAGCGTCGCGAGCGTCGGCAAGGACAATGCCCTTGAGGTGGCACGTTACAACCTGGCTGGCCAGCGTGTCGATGGCAATGCCACGGGCGTCGTCATCGTCAAGATGAGCGACGGCACCGCCCGCAAAATTTTGGTTCCATAATCTCACGCAGATGAC
>JAEEVE010000280.1 GCA_016290765.1 Muribaculaceae bacterium | reverse complement strand
GCCACCAGTCCCCTCTCGAGGTGGTTGAACACTGGGGTGGCGGCGTATGGAATTTGTTGGCATTTGCCATGCAGATGGCGCTGATCCTAGTATGTGGATCGACTTTGGCGGCTGCTCCAGTTGTCAAACGCGCCATCGGTGCGATGGCCCGCTTGCCCAAGAGCGCACCCGCCGCGATAGCTCTGGTGACTGTCGTGTCGGCACTGTCCTGCTGCCTCAACTGGGGCTTTGGCCTTATCGTGGGCGTCGTGTTCGCCAAGGCCATCGCACGCCAGCGCTCCGATGTCGACTATCGGCTTCTTATCGCTTCGGCTTACAGTGGCTTCGTTGTGTGGCACGCCGGCATCTCCGGCTCCATTCCCCTGACGATGGCCACACCTGGCGACGCTCTCGCAATGGCTACCAATGGTGCGCTGACCGAACCTGTGCCGTTGGCGCAAACCATCTTCGACTGGCACAACCTGGTGACAGTCCTGTTTGTGATCATCGGCATTACCGTCGCTAACACCTTGATGCACCCCAAGCAGGGTGTCCTCACCATCGACACTGCGCTCCTGAAGGACGATGATCACATCGCAACCCACGTTTCCTCGACAGACAAGACTCCGGCACAAAGGCTCGAGCAAAGCAAACTGCTCTCATGGCTCGTCGCACTGATGCTCGTGACCTATCTTGTGATTCATCTCTTCGTGCGTGGCGCCGGTCTAGACCTGGGCGGCGTGATCATGATATTCCTCGCCCTGGGACTCTTGCTGCATTCCACTCCGGTCGACTACGTGCGTGCCTTCGGTAAAGCTACCACCGGCGCCGCCGGCATCATATTGCAGTTTCCGTTCTACGCCGGCATCATGGGCATCATCACTGGCATCGGTGCCAGCGGCATCAGCCTGGGCGGCGTCATGGCCGAAGCCTGCATCCGAATCAGCAACCCCGTCACCTATCCGTTGCTCACCTTCCTCTGTGCCGCAGTGCTCAACATGTTTGTACCAAGCGGAGGCGGTCATTGGGCGGTGCAGGCACCCATCATGTTCACCGCAGGTGCCAACCTCGGTGTGGACCCGGGCTTGACGGGTATGGCCATCTCATGGGGTGACGCATGGACCAATCTCATACAACCATTTTGGGCGCTCCCGGCCTTGGCGATAGCTCGCCTCGACGCGAAGGACATCATGGGCTACTGCCTCATCGACCTTCTTGTCACCGGTGTCATCATCTGCGCCGGACTGTTGATTTGGGCAATGTAGAGAAGCACGTTGGCCTTTACAGGCCAATAGTTGGGGTTTCATTTGCACACTGTTATGACCAAAGAAGAATTGATATTGGATTGCCGTTATTACAACGGTGAGGACCAAGAGCCAGACTCGTTACCCGAGGGGAAAGCCATCTTTTGGGACTATGAAAGAGTGTGGATAAAATGGATTCTAGAAGGGGCTGACAGTCTTCAAAAGAACATCGATTATTATACCGAAGAATATGATTTGCCAAATCTCCTTCCTGATAACGACGGCACGCCTCTAGGGTTAAAAGCACTGCTGTTTAACCGCTATGATTACTGGAATGGTTATATGGGAGGTCCAAAAGATAGATATGCCCAACAATTCAAAAAATGGTACTTGACCAAATATCTCGCCAATACCAAAACCCACCGCCAACTGCTGAATAACTAATCCAACAAAATTAGCATTTGCCCCGCAGGGAAAAAGCCGATGGTTGGCATAATGAAAAAGCCAAATGACTCGCAATGAGTCATTTGGCTTTCCTTTCATGCACACTTGAACGATTGGGCTACTGGATGCCACAAAAACCTTGTGTGGCTTACTTGAAAATCTTTTGGGCAAACATGGTCAAGTAAATGCGCCAATTGCGCCAGATGTGGCCTCCATCGGTTTCCACATACTCATATTTGTAGCCTTTGGAATCCCAGTAGTCACGCAGATCGACGGTACTCTGATAGAGGAAGTCGGTCTTACCCATGCCCATCCAGTACAGTTTGGGCTTGCTGGCGAACAGCCGCGCCGACTGCTGTGCGAAGTCAGGGTCGTTCTTGATCTGCTCGGCGAAGGGCTGGTTCCTGTAGTCTTTGCCCAAATGCAGACCAGCTGAGAAGAGACCATAGTAGTCAAATGTTTTGGGGTAGGCCAGGCTGATGGCAAAGGTGTGTCCTCCACCCATCGACAGACCACAGACAGCACGGCCTTCACGCTTCTTGACGGTGCGGTAATTGGCATCGACATAGTTCACGATATCCATGAAGCTTTCAGGGATAGAAGCAACGGCAGGTTCCTTGGGACCTGTGCCGCTGTTCCCGAAGCCAGGGGTGTACATGCCCCAAGACCACTCGCCCGGTGCTGCCTGGCAGTTGGGATTACCGTTGGGCATGACGACAATCATCGGTTTTGCCTTGCCCGTGGCAATGAGGTTATCGAGAATCTGAGCAGCGCGACCGAGTTCACTCCAGGCATTCTCGTCACCACCTGCTCCATGCAGTAGATACAGCACGGGGTACTTGCCGCCCTTGTCATAGCCTGGCGGGGTGTAGATGGTCATGCGGCGCTGCATCTTAAGCGTCGGGCTGCTGTACCACACCTTGGCAAGATTGCCGTGAGGCACCTCGTTCACGCGGTAGAGGTCGCCCTTATCACCCTTTTGCTCACTGACAATGAAAATGTTGGTAAACGACACAATATCGCGGTTCACATAGATGTTGGCAGGGTCTTTCACTCCCGTCATGCCATCGATATTGAACGTGTAGCTGTACAACTCGGGGGCGAGCTTACTGGTGGTATAAGTCCATACGCCTCCAGGTCCCTCGGTCAATGCAGCCACCCCGGGGGCATCAACCATGCCGCGACCAGGTATCTCGATGGAGCGCGGGGGCAAGAAGTCACCGGTCACCTCCACCTTGACGGCCTTGGGGGCAAAAAGGTTGAAAGTCACCGTCCCGTCGGGGTTGACGACGGGTGATTGAACGTTGGCACTATTAAAGAGTTTCTCCTGTGCCGCGGCACTCACGCAGCACATGGCCGCAAGAGCCATCATCATGATTATTCTTTTCATGCGATTACTATTTTAAACATTAATTCAAATCATCCTTCACAACATGTAGGCAAATTACGTCAAAAACCTTGGAGCATGCAAGCATTTTGCCCAAGAATTAGTGAATCGCAAGGGTAATATGCCCAAATATGGTGACGACCAAAAATCCAGCGACCAGTTGTATACAATGTGCAACAGCGATTCATGATAGAGAAGCAAATCCCTCACACCCCGATAGGGCATGAGGAATATTTCCTGACATTGCCAAAATTTAATTCCAGTTGCCGGAAAGCAGATAACTGATCAAGACGGTCACATCGCTGATGTTGAGGTTGTCATCCTGATTGCAGTTGGCTGCCTCCAGGTCGATACCCGTGGCATCGTTACTCAGCAGGTAGTTGACCAGGATGGTCACGTCGGTGATATTGATATTGCCGTCACCGTTCACGTCGCCACGCTCGTATTCAGGACCGTTCTTGAACAACGTCACGCACTCGAAGTTACTCCATGCACTCTCGGTGCCATCGGTATA
>JAEEVE010000031.1 GCA_016290765.1 Muribaculaceae bacterium | reverse complement strand
CAGAGAAAGCACCACCTCTTGCCGCAAATTCCCATTCTGCCTCAGTGGGCATACGGAAGTTGAGACCGGTAAGCTCATTGAGCCTTGAAATAAACGAGTTCCAATCGTCCCATTTTTTCGCAATGGCGGCTTTGGGGTATTGTGCATCCATGTCGTCCATTACTGCGTTCCACAACTCGGTCGTAACTTCGGTGTTGGAAATCAGGAAATCGTCCAATGTAACCTCATGAATAACGTAATAGTCCGGATTGCTGCGATTTTGATAGTTAGGGTCACCCATTGTAAAGGTGCCGCCTCCTACAGCCACCATCTGGAAAGCCACGTCCTCGACCTCAAAGGTTCCAACGTTTCTTTTGCCAAGCATCTGGTTGATGGTGTAGTTTACATCCGCTATGTCGTAGTGATGGGTCTCTTGGTTGCAGCCAAGACCAACACGGATGGTGTCATTGTCCTGTTCGATGGTCTCTCCATCAATGTTTGTCATGGTGATGTCGGTCAGGACAATGTCATAATCACCAACCGGCAGCCGCAGTGTCAACAAGGTGCTGTCACAGCCATTCAGTCGGGTTTGGGTGGGTGACGTGATTTTAATCTGGTTGTCGATGATGGCAAGCTGGTGGTCATTGACGCGCTCAGTATTGAGGCGTCCCCCTTGGTCATTGTCCTGCGCGATGAGTTCAACATCACCCGGTAATAGCACAGTGAAGCTTACCGATGCAATCGGGTCAAGCCGGTTCAGCTCAATGGGCACATCTACAAACTCATCCTCTCCTTGAGTCTCAACGTCTTTCCCCCAAAGCCCGAAACCTTTGACAGTGGAGTAAGCATCTGACAAACCGGAGTATCTCTGACTCTCGTCATGTGTCATCAAGCCATAATACTTGACATGGCTATTGGGAACTATTTCTTTCTCAAGTCTCAACAAGCTCATGAGGTCAGCAGGAGCCTCACTGAACAGATGGGTGAGCAATGACAATGGCCGATACCTGATATATGAATAATCCTCATCGGTAAGCCCGTAAAACACGGTCTGTTTGGGAAGTTGTAGCTTTTTTGTTGCAACATAACCCACCTCATTGCCGCTGTATCCTCCAAAAAGAGCACCGATTCCTACTGTTTTGTTGTCATTCCCAGGTATGATAATATTGGTGCAGTTAGGGCATTGTGCAAATGCTTCAGCACCGATGGTTACAATAGTCTTGGGCAACACAATCTCATGCAAGTCAGTCCCTGAAAATGCCTTGTCGGCAATTTGAGTGACCGGATATCTCTTGCCGTTTGCTGTAACCGAGTCTGGGACCATCAGGCGAGATGGGAGGTTGGCGTAATTCTCATCAGAAGTGTAGCGAATTGAATAAATAAATGAGTTTACTATATGCACTTCTGCAGATTTGTGGAGCAATACAGCCGTCGTGTCGCCTTTAATCCAGTATTTGAGCTCTCCCTCCCATGTGATAACGGGCTCTATTGCATAGGCGGCACTCATAGCGAAAACTGTAAAACATGCCAGTATAAGCGTTCTCATAATCTAGTTGAATGAAGATTGTTTAACGGAATTTGAATGATTTGCAACAAGTGTCAATATTTATTCTACAAAGATAGGGTTTATTTGCAAATAACACAATACTTAATTTGATTTTTTGCAATTTTTGACAATCAAACAGCTTCGGGTAACTATTCTGTTCACCATTTGACCCTTGCCGAGAGTGGCGTGAGGAATTACAGGTCGTAATACCGGAGTCCACTTAATAAATGGAAGAATAAGGGCATAAAGATATGTTATTTAGTATGCAAGTCTGATTTCGTGTTGTCTAAATGGACTTTCATATCTCTTTTAGTCTTCAAAGCCATCTAATTGACCTTTTCAAGTGGACTCATAGTTACTACCTCAGATGCCATCAACTTCAAGGTTGATTTTTATTCATCATATCCCATCTCGTCAAGATGGCCGAGCATGACCTGCGACACCTGATTGTAATCAGATATGTCAACAATGCCATCATGGTTCACATCAGCGCGATCGCCATAACCTGTATTATGGCCAAGCATTTCGTTCAGTATTATCTGCGTGTCGGTTATGTCAACGATTCCATCCTCATTTACATCTGCATTGTTAAACGCAACGATCTGACGACGGCGCCGATCAACAAACAAAGCAAGTTGATGTATCATAGCATGGTCTTCGATAGTTGGTTGACAGGCGACATTGTTATGATAATAGGTTGTGTTAACATCCTCAATATATGTGACAACCGCATTTCCTGTGTAATACAATAAATCCATGTGAAACTTATTGCGCAGAGCCACCAAAGATGATGCGGTCTTTGTATGGGTTGCCATCGGGACTTCCGACTGATTGCCCGCAAAGTGGCAATAGTGTAAATAGCGCTAACGCTAAAAGTAGTAGATCTTTTGTTTTCATAATTGAAATTGTTTGGTTGTCGCCGAAATTATTTTCGGTAGTGCAAAGGTAAAGCCACTAAGAATGAGCTTCCAAATAATTGATGTTGCTATTTTTAGTGGCTTAATTAACTGATAATCAGTGATGCGTTAACATTTTTTGTTGCTTTCTTAACAACTGAAGTCTCGTATTAGATTTTTTTAACGAGTTATAATTAAAGTAATAAGAATAATCGAAATAAATTCAAGTCGTTGAATATCAGCATGCTAGTTATTATATCGTTATGAATCTGCAACAAATACCATTATTGGATAATCTGAATAATTGTTGCCTTTTGTCCCATGACTTTTTCTGCGATACTTGTCTTTTTGTGAGATATGGTGAACCTGGAAGTATATCCAAGATATGCTCCAATAACTTTGTTCGGAAAACTTAGGAAATGCATACACGCTACAACAATCTCCTCTTTTGTCAGCGGTGTGACAGCTTTTTCTATGTTGCCTCGGAATTTTGGATACAAGGCATTAACAAGCATTTGCAATCTCAGACAATACTCTTCGTCAAAATAATCACGCATCATTTTCATGACTTGCAACGATGACTTGGTGCTGGATTTGATTGCTTCGGTATGTGCAATGGCCTGTTTCTTTATCTCATCAACTAATGTCCCGATACGTGCTCTTGTGGCTGAATCAAACTCAACTGTACTATTGGCTATGGGCGATTGCCCGATATTAGCGATAGCCTCCCTTAGCTGTTTGAGTTCCTCATCAGCCTTTTGTAGTAAAAGCTGTTTATCTTCCATTTGCCTCGATAATTCCTTATTGGATTCATTGAGGAATTGGTTCGCGCTGACCAAATCAACATTGGCATTAATCAACTCCTCGTTGGTTCGCCTATGTTCTGTAATCTCTTGCTGTCTTCTGTCTAATTCAGAGGACATTTCCTGCATTTGAAGCAATAGCTCCTTGTTCTCATAGTCAAGGCTTTGATTTGTCTGCTTCTGTTTTGAAATTTCCTCCTCTTTTCTAAATAATTCAGCCTGTTTCTTTCGGCGAATGAAGATGCTCACAGCAAAAGACAAAAGTAGCAAAAAAGCCAGCACAAATACAAACCAAAATACTTTCGTCAGCTTCATTTCATGATGGGATGCCATTTTTGATGCCTGGTAATCATGTGCTGCTTGATCAAGTAACTGGATAGACTTTCCGATAATTATGGAGTCCGCCATATCACCTGCAAACAATTGTAGTTCTTGGGCTTCTCGGTTGTCTTGATTGGATGCAGCAATCACCGATTGTGTGGTGAGAAACATTAGGCTATCTTGTTTATTGGCGGGAGGTGTGGACATCATCAAATAATACCTACTAGAGTCAGCAGAACCTAAATAAGCGAATGCCTGCGCTAACAATTGGTGACAATGAAAATACACCTGCCTGTCTTGTGTGTTTGCGATAGCTTCTTCAGCCAATTCAATGCACTGCCTATAATCATGTTTGACAAAATAAATGTCTGCCAGAGTCTTGGAACAATAATCAAAATCCTGTTTATCAGACGACAGGCATAATTGCATTGCTCTTTCTCCAAATAATTGAGCACTATCATTATCAATGGTTATATATAAGCTGGCTATTGCATTAAGTACCTGGAGAGTCAGTTTGTCATCCTTGGGTGTTTCAAAAGAATCAAGAGCAGAGCGATATAAGTTGATAGCACGTTTATAATCAAATTGAGAATGAAAAAGCCACGCTTGGCGCATCAGAGCATAGCCGTGATGGTAAGTATCACCCGATTGGGTGGCGAGGTCCTCGGCAGCTTTGTAATAAAACATAGCGCTATCGAGTTGTTGTTGGGCATCAAACACGCAGCCTTTATAAAGATTGGAGCGAGTGTTTTTTTCTGGGTCGTGGCCGTCGCTGTAATGCCGCACAGCCATATTGATGGTGTCCAACGCACCGTCGCTGAATGGCAGGTACGCCTTGTAGCGAGCCTGAGTGAGGAGCAGGGCATGGTAGGCACGGTTCTCGGGGTCAGTGAGCGAGTCGGTGGGGATGGCCTGGAGCAAGGCAACAGCACTGTCAGGAGCCACGGCGATGAGCGAGTCCAGCTCCACCAGCAGTGGGGACACCGCACGATGATGCCTGCAGCCCATCAGCAACAGCAAAACCATCAACGAGAAAGCAAGATTGTGTTTCATGGCTCATTGCGCATTGCGCTGAATTTCTTGGTCGATGGCCTCGAACTGCGACTGGTTGCTCTTGTACTCGGGAACAAATACCTTCATGTCGTAGATCATGTTGTGGACGTTGCCCTGACGTGCCCATGAGATGATGTTGTCGATGTTGCGACACACTTCCTGATAGTCGTAGACACGCACCTTGGCAATCATGATTTTCTTGTTGCTGGTGGCCAGTGTCTTCTCCTTGTCGTTAAGCAGTTCCTCGTAGAGTTTTTCGCCTGGGCGCAGCCCCACCTCACGTATCTCGATGTCCTTTCCTGGCTTGAGTCCTGCCAGCGAGATCATGCGCTGTGCCAGGTCGTAGATGCGCACAGGCTGCCCCATGTCGAAGATGTAGATCTCGCCGCCATGTCCCATGCAGCCCGCCTCGAGCACGAGCGAGCATGCCTCGGGGATGGTCATGAAGTAGCGTATGATGTCGCGGTGGGTGACGGTGACGGGTCCGCCGCGCTCAATCTGCTTGCGGAACAGCGGGATGACCGAACCGTTGCTGCCCAGCACGTTGCCAAAGCGTGTGGTGATGAACTGGGTCTTTCCGCCATGCTTTGCCACGTCGAAGAAGAGTGACTGGCAGTAAATCTCGGCCAGTCGCTTGGTGCAGCCCATCACATTGGTGGGGTTGACGGCCTTGTCGGTCGAGATCATGACAAACTTGTAGACGCCATACTTGAGCGATAGGTCGGCGATGTTGCGGGTGCCTTGCACATTGGTGAGCACGGCCTCGGTGGGGTTGATTTCCATCATGGGCACATGCTTGTAGGCAGCTGCATGGAAGACAAAGCATGGCCTGAACTGGTCGAACGCCTGCTCCATGCGCTCATAATTCTGCACATCGCCCATGAAGAGCTCAATCTGCGCATCGGGGAAGTCGCGCTGCATCTCGATGGAAATGTCGTGCATGGGGGTCTCGGCCTGGTCGACGAGAACGATACGGCTGGCTTGATAGGACGCCACCTGCCTGACAATCTCACTGCCAATGGAGCCACAAGCGCCAGTGATGAGCACACACGACCCCTTGATGGTATTGCTCACAAGGGCATTATTGAGAACGATGGGGTCACGCCCCAACAGGTCCTCGATCTGCACCTCACGTACGAAGGTCGAGATGTTGGCCTCCGTCGTCTCGTCCTTGCTGTCATCGAGTTCAAACTCCTCGACCTTGTTGATGCACAACAATGCGATGTTATTGCGCATGAAATAGTCGGCAAAGCCACCCCTCATTCGTTCGATGCTTGCCGAGTCAAAAATCAAGGCATAGATACTGTTTTCGACAAAGAGGTTGGCCACCGTATCGGGATCGAAGTGGTACACTTTGAACCCATTAATGCTATCGTTCTCCTTGCCGGCCTTCACACTGAGCAAGCCGATGGGCTCGTACTTACCGCCAATCTCGTTCCTGAGTGCATTGGCGAGGATGAGTGAGTTGAGCGATGTGCCCAACACGAGCACACGGCGTCGGCCATCGGTGGCCGCCGCTGTTAGCCGCATATAGAAGTACTTGATGAGCAGTCGCTCGGCAACCATCAGCGTGAAGACGGTGGCCCCTATCGAAAGGACGTTCCAGAAACGGAAGAGTGGAGTCGTCTTGAAGATGACCGACGCCATGTTGACAAAGAGCAGAATGAAAGTGCTGCACACGACAACCTGAATGACGCGGTACAGGTCCTCGATAACCGACAGTCGAATCACACTGGTATAGCTCTTGCTAAAGAAGATGACCATGAAATACACAACCAGGAAGATGGCGGCGTTTATCACAAGTGCCATCGGCGAATAGACCGTGCCACGAGCATAGTAGTCGGCCACCATCACTATGGTATAGCTGAAGAGGACAATGAGCAGGTCGATGAGCAGAATGACCCATCGTGGCGTGGTCTTGATTTTGAACAAGCGCACGACCTTTAATCCAAATAACCAGTTGAGTATGTTGTCAAGCATAGAAGATTAACTAGAAGTGATGCGCAAAACTAACCTGTAGTTTAGAATATTTTTTGCAAAGTAATGATTTATTTTGAAAAGTAGCAAATAATTTGGGCAATTTATTTGCTTTGGCATTACTTTTTACCCTTTTCCACAGTACCAGGATGGTCTTGATGCTTGGTTTTTGGTTCAAACAGATGATAAATCTCGCCTACTAACATGACCGGACTGGTACCGATGATGACCCATAACCACTGGGAAATGGACAGTGGCTCGACATCAAACATGCGCCCACCATATTGCACAATCAACACCTGCCCTATCAAAATCACCGCCACGATGGCAAAGAAGACCTTGCTACCATCGATATTGTGGAACGCACTATGCCCACTACCAAACGACTTGGCGTTGAACAAGTTCCAGAATTGCAAGAATACAAATGTGGTGAAATAGAGCGACACCTCGTGGCGAGTGAAACTTGCATGGATGAGCGGCCCGGCCTGGTTGTGCAGCAACTGGTAATAGAGGAATCCCATAATTGCAGCAAACAGGCCACCGACCAGTGCGATAAACCACGTCATAGAGGGTGTAATGATGTTCTCGCCTGGCTGGCGCGGTGGTCGCCGCATGACAATGCTATTGGGTGGCAACGAAGCCAGTGCCAGTGCAGCAAAGGTGTCCATGATGAGGTTGACCCACAACATCTGCGTGACGGTGAGTGGCACTTGCTGTGTACTGAAAAACGAACAGAATGCCACAACCAGGCAAGCGCACACATTGACGGTTAGCTGGAAAAGAATGAACCGCTGGATGTTGCGATAGAGCGACCGCCCCCACAACACAGCCTTATTAATGCTGATGAACGAGTTGTCGAGGATGGTAATGTCGCTGGCTTCCTTGGCGGCAGCAGTTCCGTCGCCCATCGACAGTCCCACCTGCGCCAGATTAAGCGCCGGTGCATCGTTGGTGCCATCGCCTGTAACCGCAACGACCTCGTGCTGCGCCTGCAGCAAAGCCACCAGCCGCGCTTTGTCGCTGGGGCGTGCGCGAGCCATAACCTTGACACGCTGTGCCACCTGGGCAGCCTCACCATCGGGCATGGCTGCAAAGACAGGTCCTGTGACAATGTTCTCGTCACTATCCTGATCGGTCCATATTCCACTTTGTCGTGCAATCTCGCGCGCAGTAGCGGCATTGTCGCCAGTGACCATCTTCACCCGTATGCCAGCATTGCGACAGTCCTGGATGCTCAAGGGCACCTGCTGGCGCACAGGGTCGCTGATGGCGACAAAACCCAGATAGCGCTTGGTGCTGCGAGCCAAGAGTTGCTCGATATCCATGCCTTGACAGTCATCGTCGAGCAACGCATAGGCAAAAGCCAGTGTGCGCATTGCCTTGAGTTGATATTGCTCGAGTAATGACTGTTCCACATCACGCTTATCGGGGTCGATGTCGGTCATATCCATGACAATCTCGGGAGCGCCCTTGATCAGTAGCACCCGTTGCTTGTCATCGAGCATGACAACCGACAGCATGTACTTGCGCTCGGTAGAGAATGGCAATCGGTCAACGATGCGATATTGCTCGCGCAACGCCAAGTAGTCCTTGCCCTGCTCGTTAAGCCACAGCAGCAACGCTCCCTCGGTGGGATTGCCCAATGCCACGACCTTTTCCGGGTCACTGTCATCAAGATAGGCCGTCGTGTTGCAAGCCATCGATAAGTAGACCAGTAATTGAGAATCGAGAGTTGACAATGGAGAATTATTGCCTGCCTGCAATTGTGCATTGTCAAAGTGTGCCTCAACCACTTGCATCTGGTTCTGGGTGAGCGTGCCGGTCTTGTCGGTACAGATGATGGTGGTAGCCCCCATGGTCTCACAGGCATGCAAGCGTCGCACCAGATTGTTGGTCTTGAGCATGCGGCGCATACTCAACGCCAGGCTCAAGGTAACACTCATGGGAAGACCTTCGGGCACCGATACCACGACCAATGTGACAGCAAGCATGATCGTCTGCACGAAGTACTGCACCTGATCGATCCATGAGCCATTGGGTTCACTATCAAGGAAAAATGCGAGCACGCGCCCAACAATGATGAGCGCAGCAATAATGTAGCTGCCATACGCGATGAGACGTCCCAAACGGTCGAATTGCTGCATGAGCGGGGTCTTGATATCGGTCTCGGTTGTGGCTTCGCTAAATACCTTACCATACTCGGTGGCATCGCCCACCGCTGTAACCTGCATCACACCGTTGCCCTCGCTCACCGTTGAGCCACGCAACAACACATTGGCAGGATAGGTGGTTTCCTGTCCCTCTTGCTGCTGCTTCAAGATATGCGACTTGTGTGCTATGGGTTCACCCGTGAGCGAACTCTCGTCGACGCTCATCGACACACTCTGTGTCAAACGTCCATCGGCCGGCACACGTTCACCGGTGTCGAGGATGACAATGTCGCCCACCACAATGTCACGTCGCGGCACCTGGGTGACATGACCTTCACGCATCACCTTGACCTTTACATCGTCATTAGTCTTGTTAAGCAGGTCAAACTTCTTGTTGGCATTGACCTCGACCAGAAAGCCGACTAGGGTCGCCAAAATGACCGCGATGACGATTCCCAATGGCTCGAATAGCACTTCGGCACCCTGATGCAGGTGCAGCAACTCGTAAAGCGAAATACCCACCGACAGCACCAGTGCCACCAGCAGGATTTTGATGAGCGGGTCGTCAAATTTTTCAAGGAATTGCTTCCACAGCGATTTGCGCGGCGGTGGTGAGAGAACATTGTCGCCGTGCAGACGGCGACTTTCGAGCACTTGTTGTTCGGTTAGTCCTATGAGTTTTTTCATTTCTGTTCCGGTTTAGACAATTTTTGCTGCATCTCGGCAAACTCATGTAAGGATGGTTTGCACTCGACTCGCTAAAAATTTACGCGTTCCGGGTGAAGCGAAGGGGCTGAGCCGGCGTGAAAGAAGGTTTGTTGGGATAGACTTCTACCCCATTGACCCACGTCCGCGCTACACGATGGTGCATGGTTGCGCCTATTAATGGCGTCCACTGGCACGATGACATCACATCGTCATCACCGATTGTCCACCCTTGTGGCACATCCTCGACGAGCACCATATCGGCCATGTAACCCGGTCGCAAGAAACCTCGGTTTGCAATGCCAAAGAGACTGGCTGGTGCATGACACATCCGCTCCACTACTGTGTGATGTTTGAACCAGCCCTCGTCGGCCAGTTCTAACATTGTCACTAGCGAAAACTGTGCCAAAGGCATTCCTGACGGTGATTTTAAGTATTTTTGGCTTTTTTCTTGCAGGGTGTGAGGTGCATGGTCGGTCGACACCACATCGATGAGTCCGCTTTTCACAGCAAGCCTTAACGCATTGCGGTCATCTGCAGTCTTGATGGCAGGATTGACCTTGATGCGGGTACCCAATCGGTTATAGTCCTCGTCGCAGAACCACAGGTGGCCCACGCAAGCCTCAGCAGTAATTAGTTTGGCATCCTGTTCATCAAGCCCGTCTAGGAGTTCGAGTTCGCGTGCAGTGGTCAGATGCAGGACATGCAGACGTGTGCCTAAATCCCGTGCCAGCTCGACGGCGCGACGCGTACACTCATAGCAAGCCTCCTCACTGCGTATCATGGGGTGCATCGACACAGGGATGTCCTCACCATATCGGGCACGAGCGTGCTCCATGTTGCGTCGAATCATCGCCTCATACTCACTATGCACGGCAATGAGCGCAGGCACCTCGGCAAAGATGCGCCTGAGCACTGCCGCATCGTCAACCAGCATGCCGCCTGTCGACGAGCCAAGGAACACCTTCACGCCTGGCACACGAGTGTAGTCGATGTCATAGACAAGCATATCGGTGTTACTGGCTGTGGCTCCAATGTAGAAACTGTAATTGGCCATCGAGTCGCTAGCAGCACGGTCCCACTTGTCCTTGAGTGCTTCGATGGTGACAGTGGGCGGCACGACATTGGGCATATCAATGTAAGACGTAACGCCACCAGCCACAGCAGCGCGGCTCTCGCTTGCAATGCTTGCCTTGTGAGTGAGTCCTGGCTCACGAAAGTGCACATGCGTGTCGATGACACCTGGCAGGAGCATCGCTCCCTGTGCATCCACACGGCTGTCACACACACTAAGCAGATGACTGTCGGGCATGCCCTCGGTCACCTGCTTGATTTCATCACCATCGGTCACGACAAAACCTGCCGCAAACCCATTGTCCAGCGCCAACTGGGCGTTATATATGATTCTCATTTGGCTCTGCGTTGAAATTTCTTGGGCGTAAACCACGACTCAAGACGCAACTTAATGACACCGAACAAAGCTTCACCAAAGATGCCAGAACTCATCTTACTTGTCCCCAGCACTCGGTTGACAAAGACGATGGGCACCTCGACAATCTTGAACCCCATGCGATGTGCGGTGAACTTCATCTCGATTTGGAAAGCATAGCCCTTGAACTCGACATTATCGAGATCGATGGCCTCGAGCACCTCGCGGCGATAGCAGACGAAGCCCGCGGTCGTATCGCGCACGTCCATACCCGTAATTACTCGCACATACATGGAAGCATAGTAACTCATGAGCACACGCCCCATGGGCCAGTTGACCACGTTGACACCCGTCTTGTAACGCGATCCCACCGCCACATCGGCCCCACCTGTGGCACAGGCCGCCTGCAACTCATGGAGCTTGTCGGTGGGGTGCGAGAAGTCGGCATCCATCTCGATGACATATTCATATCCCTGCGCCAACGCCCACTTGAAGCCCGTGATGTAGGCGGTACCCAGTCCCAGTTTGCCCGTACGCTTGATGATGTGCACACGGTCGGGTTGGTTGGCAATCATGCGGTCAACAATCTCTCCCGTTCCATCGGGCGAATTGTCGTCAATGACCAGGATATCAAACTGATGCTCGTTGATGGCTAGCACAGTTTCTATCATCTTTTGTATGTTCTCTTTCTCGTTATAGGTCGGGATGATGACCACACTGTCAGATTTCATAATCTTAACGGGCTAAAGTATTCAAAAGGCAAAGTTAGGCATTTTTTCTGGAAAAACGATGCCCATATAAGGTTTTATTACTATTTTTGTGCAAATTTTTCGATTCAACATGTATATGTCTAGTCCTAACCTAAAAAAATGGTGCTTTGCGATGGCACTTAGTTGCCTGATGGCAGCAAGTGTACAAGCCCAGCCTCCCGTGCACCACTCGCGCATCGGCGAGACCATCACTGCCCAGGGCGGCGTGCTCACCATCACCAATGTGGGCAAGAAACAGAACCATGACTGGCGTGACACCGCCACCCGCGACGAGGACGTGTTCTCGCCCAAGAGCGTGAACTTCCACCCCGACGGCACAAAATACTATGTCAACTCTCTTGAGGGCTGTGCCACGGTGGTCTATGACCGTGAGACCAACCGCAAGCTCAAAGTTATCAGCCACCGCCATGCTAGCGGCGAGGGGCCATTGTGGAACAAACCCAGCGGCATTTACCGGTTCACACACTATCCCGATGGACAGAAGCGTGCCTTCAGTGGCAAACCTGTCGAGGCGACATTCTCGCACGGCGGTCGCTACCTGTGGGTGCCTTATTACCGCCGCACCTTTGACCTCAACGCACAAGACCCCAGCGCCATCGCCATCATCGACACACGCGTCGACTCGATTGTTCGCATGATGGAAACAGGTCCGTTGCCCAAGATGATCATGTGCAACCATGCGGGCACGCGCGTTGCCGTGACCCACTGGGGCAACAATACCATCGGACTCATTGACATCACTGGCAACGACCCCAGCCAGTGGCATCACCTACCCTATGTTGTGGTCGACCACGAGTTGAAGCTAGACTTCAGTCTCACACATGAGGTAAACCGCGACGCGCACAGTGGTTTATTGCTGCGCGGCACCGTGTTCACGCCCGACGACCGCTACTTGCTCGTGGGCTGTATGGGCGGTGGTGGCATTGCAGTTATCGATATGCAGCCCGAGCCACGCTATGTGGGTAAGATTGGCGGCATCAGCAACGCCCGCCACCTGATCATCAACAACGGCTACCTCTATGCCAGTGTCAACGCTGCTGGACTGGTGCAGCGAGTGCCGCTAGACTCGGTGATCCATGCCATTGAGCACCGCCAGGGCAATGCCATCACCCTGCGCGGGTGGCAAGTGGCCAAAGTGGGTGGCGGAGCACGCACCATCGAAGCTTCACCCAGTGGACGCTATGTCTTTGCTGCATGCAACTCGGCGAGTGCGCTCTATGTGGTCGATACCCAGCGCATGCAGGCCATCGGACAAATCACCGTTGACTCCTATCCCGTAGGGCTGGACATCACGCAAGACGGCCGCTTCCTGGTGGTAACATCGCAAGCCCGCAACTACCAGGGCGGCAATGCCGTCAACCTCTATCGCGTGGACTATGCCGACAGCCTCGAGGCTAAGGCCTATGAGGAGTCAGTGGTCAGGAATCAGGCCGCTTCTCGCAATCAGGAGACAGAGCAAATGACATCTGAAGGATCACAAAGCGAGCAACTGACGTCTATCAGCTGGTGGCAATGGCTCAAGGATCATGCCCTTGTGGCATCGACAGTCGCTGGCATTGCCTTGCTCCTGCTTGCTGGCTGGCTCGTCCTCAGGCGATAACACCTACGCATTACACCCGCATTTCACGATTACAGATGAAAAGACTGCTTTTATCCTTCGCCTTGATGCTTGTGCTTGCTGGGCAAATGCTTGGCCAGGCAAACGAGTATCTTAATTTCCTCTATCAATACATGCCGTTGCCCGACCGGACTGATTATGACCGGGCATTTTATGAGCGGAATGTGGCATTGTCGCTGCAGGCGCGGCGCGAGATGCCGTGGGGGAACATGGTGCCTGAACGTGAGTTCCGGCACTTTGTGGTGCCTGTGCGCGTCAATAATGAGCACCTTGACAACAGCCGCGAAGTGTTTTATCGGACACTCAAGCCACGTGTCAAAGGTATGACAATGAGCGAAGCCGTTCTCGAAGTCAACCACTGGTGCCATGAACATGTGACCTATCGTCCTAGCGACGCACGCACGAGCAGTCCACTCGCCACCGTACGCACCGCCTACGGGCGTTGCGGTGAGGAGTCTACCTTACTGGTAGCCGCCCTGCGGTCGGTGGGCATCCCTGCCCGTCAGGTCTACACCCCGCGTTGGGCACACACCGATGACAATCATGCTTGGGTGGAGGCTTGGGCCGATGGTGCCTGGCACTTTTTGGGAGCATGCGAACCCGAGCCAGTGCTAGACCTTGGGTGGTTCAACGAGAGTGCGAGCCGCGCCATGCTCATGCATACCAAAGTATTTGGCCAATATGATGGCCCCGAGGAAATCGTGAGCCAGACCGACTGCTATACCGAAATCAATGTCACTGGAAACTATGCTCCCACGGCACGCATTGATGTCTATGTCAACGATGCTCAGGGGCACCCAGCAGCAGGAGCGCTGGTCGAGTTCAAACTGTACAACTACGCCGAGTTCTATACTGTGGCAATGAAGGCCACCGATGCCGAGGGACACGCCTGGCTCACCGCCGGACGGGGCGACCTGCTGGTGTGGGCTTCCAAAGACGGGCAAATGGGTGTCAAACCCGTATCGGTGGGTCACAACGAGATCGTGACCATCACGCTTGGCAAGGATGCCTTGCCCGAGTCTTGCGCTATCGATGTGACTCCCCCCGTGGCAAGCGGACTGTTGCCCGTAGTCACCGATGAACAACGCCAAAAGAATAACCGCCGCCTGGCAGTAGAGGACAGCCTCCGCCGTGCCTATGAAGCCACCATGCCTGCTGAGGCATGGCGTGGGAACTATGCCACTATCCAACAGTTCATCAAGGAAGTGCCCAACAAGTTGATGGCCCAGCGACTGCTCAGCGTCATCTCGGAGAAAGACTTGCGCGACATCCCCTTGGATGTACTCAAGGATAATCAAGTGTCGCAAGTCGACACCAGCGATATCTACCTACGCTATGTGCTCAACCCACGTGTAGAGAACGAGTGGCTTACGCCCTACAAGGCCCCGTTGCGCCAACTGCTATCCGACCTCAAAAGCCCCTCAGAACTTGTCATGTGGTGCAAACAAAACATCACCATTGAGCGTGAATGGCGGTCGGATGATGGACACCTACATGGAACTAACCCACAGCAACTGCGTATGGAACCCATGAGCGTGTTCCGCGAGGGCAAGACCGACGCACTGGGACGCAACATCTTCTTTGTATCGGCAGCGCGCAGCTTAGGCTGGCCAGCGCGCATCAACGAGGTAGACGGTCGCCTACAGTACTACCAGCAGGGGCGTTGGCACGATGTGAGTTTCGACAAACAACAAGCCACCCGTGCCACCTCGCCTAGCCGCACATTCTCGCTGGGATATAACGTCAAGCCGCCTTATGTTGACGATCCGAAGTATTATATCCATTTCACGCTGAGCCGTATCGTCGATGGCCGTCTACAATTGCTCACCTATCCCGAAGAAGCCACCTGGAGTAGCGACTTTGAGAAGGGCGTACAACTCGAGCCGGGCGAATACCTGCTAACTACAGGCACTCGCATGGCTAGTGGCAAGGTGCTTACCCACCTGGACCGTTTCAAGGTCGACAAGTATGACAAACAACTGTTCCTCTCCCTGCGCGAGAGCGACGAAGACGTACAGGTCATCGGCAGCCTCAACGCCGAGAACATTTACCACGATTTGGGTGAAGATGCCGACAAGAGCCTGCTCGCCACCGCGGGCCGTGGCTACTATATCGTGGGCATCGTGGCACCCAATCACGAGCCGACAAACCATACCCTGCGCGACATCGCTGCCTGCAAGCAAGGCTTCGAGGACTGGGGACGCAAGATGGTGCTCCTTTTCGAGAACGAGGATGCCGCCCAGCGATTCAACCGCGATGAGTTCGCCGGCCTGCCCTCTACCATCGTATGGGGCATCGACAAGGACGGCAAAGTGCTGCAGGAGATCCGCGAAAACATGAAATTAACCAGCGACGCGTTGCCAATATTTGTGGTGTGCGATTCCTTCAACCGCGTGGTTCACATCCAGCAAGGCTACACCATCAACCTGGGCGAACAACTATTAAAAGTGATCAAGAAACTATGAGACGACTTGTTTTATTGATAATTGTGGGGATGGTGGCCGTGCTGTCGCTGTCGGCGCAACATAAGACATTGCGCGAGTGGGGATTCCCGACTGGCATCTTTGAGCCAGGGAAGTATAATGCCATCACCGATGCGCCTGGCGTGACCGTGGGGCATGTCACCTGCATTGAGGGCGACTCAATACGCACGGGCGTGACCGCCATCGTGCCGCATCCCGGCAACATCTTCCACAACAAGGTGCCAGCAGCCATTTATGTGGGCAACGGGTTCGGCAAACTGGCTGGCGTGACTCAGGTGCGCGAATTGGGCAACATCGAAACGCCCATCATCCTGACCAACACGTTGAGCGTGGCTGCAGGCATTGAAGGAGTTGTGCGCTACACATTGATGCAGCCAGGCAACGAGAACGTGCGCTCGGTCAATGCCGTGGTGGGCGAGACCAACGATGGACAATTAAACAGCATCCAGCTCATGCGTGTAACACCGCAGATGGTGATTGATGCCATCCAAGGCGCCCATAGCGGCCCGGTAGAACAAGGCAATGTAGGTGCCGGGACGGGTACTATCTGCTTTGGGTTCAAAGGGGGCATTGGTACATCATCACGCGTGCTGCCGCAAACATTGGGCGGATACACCATCGGTGTATTGGTGCAGACCAACTATGGCGGCATCCTTGAGATTGACGGGGTGCAAGTGGGTCAAAAACTACAAAAGTACGACTTCATCAACCATGTGCGCAAGACCGAGAACGTCGACGGGTCGTGCATGATGGTTGTCATCACCGACGCACCACTTGATGCGCGCAATCTGGAGCGGGTCGCCAAACGCGCCATGATGGGTATGGCGAAGACTGGCGGCATCGCCTCGAACGGCAGCGGTGACTATGTGATCGCCTTGTCGGTTGCTCCAGGCAACCTCATCAACGACAAGGACAAACTACTCACCACCACGGTACTGGCCAATGGCGAGATGTCGTCCATCTTTGCCGCCACCATCGAGGCGACTGCCGAGGCATTGTGGAACTCGCTGTTCATGGCCGATTCCATGACTGGGCGCAATGGCAAGCACGTCGATGCCTTGCCCGTCGACCGCGTCCTCAACATGCTGCGCAACCGATAATAAGCCTTTGAAATACAAAATCCGTACAGAAACATAGTTTTACTGTACGGATTTTTTGCTATTTACTGAATTTGCTCGATGAGCTGGTGGACAGCGCTGGGGTCGGTGATGCCGGTGCCTGATGAACAGGAGGCATGGATTTCATGGCAGCCAGTGTGGTCAAGGATGGCTCGGGCATTGTCGGGCGTGACCCCGCCACCAGGCATGATGATGATGCGTCCCGCGGCCTGCTCATTGAGTCGTTGCAAAAGATCAACGCCTTGAATGGCCTTAGGTTGTTGCCCCGAGGTGAGAATGCGGACACACCCCAAGTCTATTATCTGCTCGAGTGCAGTGAACGGGTCACGACAGCGATCAAATGCACGATGAAATGTCACAGGCACTCCTTGAGCGGCCTTCATCAGACGCTCCATTGCATGCATATCAATATCGCCTTGTGGTGTAAGTGCCCCGAAGACAAAGCCACTGCAAATTGGGCGCAAAGCATGAATGTCTTGATCCATGACCTGACCCTCGCCGTCGGTATATACAAAGTTGCCCTAAAATGGATGAAAGTGATGATAGTTCATTAATT
>JAEEVE010000279.1 GCA_016290765.1 Muribaculaceae bacterium | reverse complement strand
AGTCGACCATGTCGTTCTCCTTGAGATAGTCGAGCGCAGTGAATAGCTCACTGGTGTTGAGTCCGAACTTGCTACGGTCTCCCCCACTCTCTTCCCATTTGCCGCTTCCGCTGCTCGAGAGCTTGATGCGTATGCCGATGTTGGGCTTGATGCCCAGACGTTGCGCTATCTCGTTGATGAGTACCAACTCATTGAACTTCTCAACGACGAGGAAGATGCGACGTCCCATCTTCTGTGCCAGCAGGGCGAGCTCGATGTATCCTCGGTCCTTGTATCCGTTGCAGATGATGGGCGAGTTAGCCTTGATGTCGGCCATGTTGATGGCTAGGACGGCATGCAGCTCGGGCTTGGATCCAGCCTCCAGGCCGATGTTGAATCGTCGACCGTGAGTCACGAGCTCCTCTACAACGGGCTGCATCTGGTTGACCTTGATGGGATATATGATGAAGTTCTCACCCTGGTACTCATATTCCTTGGCAGCTTTCTTGAAGCACCCCGCGAGTTGCTCGATGCGGTTGTCGAGGATGTCGGGGAAGCGCAACAACGCTGGCGCTGAGATGTTGCGCGAGCGCAACTCTTCCATCACCTCGCGCAGGTCGACCGAAACGCTGCTCTGCTTGGGTGTGACAGTGATGTGTCCCTGCTCGTTGATGGAGAAATACTTCAGTCCCCATCCCTTGATGTTGTAAAGTTCGGCGCTGTCTTCGATGCGCCATTTGTTCATGCCAGTCAACTTAGTGTCGTTTTAATAGGTTCAACAAATTTCAAACGACAAAAATACTGCAAGTTGAGCGAAGTACAAAACAAATAACAAAGTTTTTTATTTTTACATCCGAAACGCAGCCTATTTTATCTAAAAATACCGATTTTTTCGCGATTTTGGCGATTTTTTGCTGGGGAATTGTTTTTTTTCGCTATTTTTGCGGTGGCAAGAGGCAGTAGAGGCCGTGCCATGGGCAGTGGATTCTGCCGCACCTACGGCGCTTGGCACTTTGAACGGATTCCAAGCAGGGGTTACGCTGACGCTCTACCCCTGCCTATATACTGCCGACCCTACGGGTCTATTTTTCATCCATTATCTAAATTATTTTTGTCATTTGCGTTACTTCATGCGACTGAGCTACCGTGGGGCGGGGTACCACGGCTGGCAGATCCAACCCCATGACCCAAGCGTGCAGGAGACCATCGAACGTGCGATGGCGACTGTGCTGCGCCACCCTGTGTCACTGACTGGCGCGGGACGCACCGACACGGGTGTGAACGCCCGGATGATGGTGGCACACTTTGATGTGGACGAGCCTGTCTCTGACCCTGCTTTGCTGTGCCACAAACTGAATGGCATCGTGGGACGCGACATCGCCATCCATGCTATCTTTCCTGTGCATGATGACGCACACGCACGCTTCGACGCCACGAGTCGCACCTATAAATACTTTGCACACACTGGCAAGTCGCCGTTCCTGTACCCGCTGAGTTGGCGTTGCCGTCCTGAACTGGACTTTGCCCTGATGAACGAGGCTGCGGCGCGGCTGCTTGAGTACAGCGACTTCACTTCGTTCAGCAAGCTGCACACCGATGTGAAGACCAACATTTGTCATATTATGCGCGCGAGATGGGAGCAAGAGGGGGAACAATGGGTGTTTACCATCACCGCCGACCGTTTTTTGCGCAACATGGTACGCGCCATTGTTGGCACGTTGGTCGAGGTGGGTATGCACAAGATTACGGTCGATGAGTTTTGCGGCATCATTGAGCAACGTGACCGCTGCAAGGCCGGTGAATCGATGCCAGCACATGCCTTATTCCTGTGGGAGATTACGTACCCGTTTCTTTAATGCATAATTACATCGCCTGGTGGTATTACACACTCCTCCGGCCTGCGGCCACCGCCCCTAACTTAGGGGAGGACAATTGTGAAATGCGATTTAATACGGAAAGCAAATTTGGCTGAATGGGGAGCAAATTCAGCCAAACGGGGTGGTTTATACACCTACTTTAATATGGGAATAGCAAAAAACAACAAATTTTGAAAAAAAGATAGCATTTTTTCAAGGAGTGCTTTGCTATATCAAATAAATGTCGTACATTTGTCGGCGATAAGTAACCTTTTTGTTTAACTCTTTAATTTAATCTATTTTTATGAAGAAGATTACATTATTGGCTCTGTTGATGGCAGGTGCTTTGTGCGCAAGCGCTGCTACCCCCATCAGCAAGCATGTGACTAAGGTGCAGAACGTCGCTAAGGGCGAAGTCGTTGCACGCATCGCAGCTCCTGGCACCGTGTCGACAACCTACACCGTGATCAAGACCCGCGACGTAGCTCCCGAGGGCTTCTCCAACGTGACGCTTGCCGCTGGCGATGTTTGGCAAGATGGTTCTGGCTATCAGATGCTGCTCGATGCCGATGCAACCGCTTACGGCACCATTATCCCCGAGACTGGTGGTCTGACTACTGGTGGCGATGCATCTGCAGAGACCTATGCAGAGTTCGAGTACATGATTCCTGAGAACGCCGATGGATCTTTGACGACCCAGAACATCATCCTTAACGGTCAAGGTACAGTCCAGATTTCCGCTGGCACTTATGACTGGTGTATCACCAACCCCACTCCGGGCGACCGTGTTTGGATTGCCTCTTCAAATGGTGATATTCCTGGTCGTTATGACGACTTTGTGTTCGAGAGTGGCGCAAGCTACATCTTCACTGTGTCGCTTGGCGGCTCGAATGACCGGGTGGATCTTGAGATTGAAGACCCGACCGCACCCGCTATTCCTACCGAGCTGGCCGTTGAGCCGGGCTCAACCGATGCAGTTGTTTCTTGGACTCCTGGTGTCAACAACGAGTTCACTAACTTGCGTTATCGCGAGTGGACTGACCCCGCCTCGATGGCACATCTGTGGGATTTCCCTCTTGATGGCTACGAGGCTCAGCTTGATGAAGGCTGGATGTTTTACGACGCTGATGGTGATGGCAACGCCTGGGGCCTTGCATATTCAAGCAGTGCTCAAGACGATGTATGCCTCTATTCGGCTAGCTATGAAGACTACACCGCACTCTCGCCCGACAACTGGCTGTTTACTCCAACCGTCGGTCTAGGTGGCACTCTTAAGTTCAAGACTTGGAACTATCTGTCATCTTACCCCGACAAGATTATGGTGTATGTTTGCACGAATCCTGATTGGGAGTCAGTCGATGAATTTGTGGCAGTTTCCGATTTTATCCAACCGGGTACCACTGCTGAGGAGATCACGGTTGACCTGAGCGCTTATGAGGGCGAGGGTGTCATTGCCTTCCGTCACTATGACTGCACAGATCAGTACAGAATCTATCTGGATGACATCGAGGTGATCCCCGCTAATCCTGCAGAGCCCGCTGAGTGGATTGAGATTGAGGATGTTGCCAATCCTTTCACTATCGACGAGTTGACTCCTGAGACCACCTATGAGGTACAGGTTCAGGCAGGCAACGCTGCTAAGGCTAGGTTAACCGCTTGGACCGAGAGCGTTGTCTTCACCACACTGCCTGAGGGTGCAGTTACAAATCCCGTTTACTATGTAGTTGGCGATTTCAACAGC
>JAEEVE010000278.1 GCA_016290765.1 Muribaculaceae bacterium | reverse complement strand
CTTGGGGCAGCGGGCTGTGTCAAACGGGATGGAGTTGCTGAAAATGACTTCCTCAAGAGCACTGTCCATGATGCGCTGGCTGGCGGGTTCACTCATGATGGCATGCGACGCTAGGGCACGTACCGACTTGGCTCCGTTCTCCATCATTAGGTTGGCTGCCTTGCAGATGGTTCCTGCGGTGTCAATCATGTCGTCGACGAGCACCACATTCTTTCCCTCTATATCGCCGATGACAGTCATACTTTCAACGACATTGGCTTTTGCGCGCTGCTTGTGACAAAGCACCAAGGGGACATCAAAGTACTTGGCATATTGATTGGCACGCTTGGCACCGCCCACGTCAGGGCTGGCGATGACCATGTCGGGCAGACGCAGAGAGTCAAGATAGGGCACAAATACTGACGAGGCATACAGATGATTGACGGGAATGTCAAAGAACCCTTGAATCTGATCGGCATGCAAGTCCATCGTAATGAGGCTGTCGATGCCGGCTGCGCTGAGCAGATTGGCGACCAATTTCGAGGCTATACTCACACGAGGCTTGTCCTTGCGGTCTTGACGTGCCCAACCGAAATAGGGGATGACGGCGGTGACGCTCTTGGCCGACGCGCGCTTGGCGGCGTCAATCATGAGCAACAGTTCCATCAAGTTGTCACTGTTGGGAAAGGTGGACTGCACAAGGTAGACGTTCACACCACGCACCGACTCCTCAAACGACACCTCAAACTCCCCATCGGCAAAGTGAAGGATGTTCATCTTGCCAAGTTCAACACCCAGATCATGGGCAATCTCATTGGCAACATAGAGCGATTTGGTTCCAGAGAAAACTTTAAATTGAGCCATAGTTATAGGTTATAAGGATAATAAGGGTTTGGTTGCGCAAAGGTACAAAAAACTACTTGATGCCACCAAGTAAAACGAGGATTATTTGTCAAAAAATTTCCACGCCACAGCATCATTTGTGCCAACCGTGAGCGAGAGTGCTTGATCAGGAACCAGCCGGAATTGTGACTTGTCGCCATGGAGTAATTCGGTGGCATGATGATTGCCCTCGGTAAGATGCAGATGTTCAAAGGCGTGACTGGGGATGTTCACCTCGACTGTGACTTCATGATGGGCAAAGTTGGCGACGATGAGCAGTAACTCGCCGTCATGGTACCGCAAATAGGCATACTGACGATCGAGCTGGGGGTTGACATACATCAGGTCGAACATCTCGCCCTGGCTGATGGCTAACTCCTGATTACACAGCCTCAACACCTTTTTATAATAGTCACGCAGCCGGTGACGTCCATTCAGCTTGCCCTTAGCAAGCCACTGTCGCATGGTGCTCATGCTCCAGTAGTCGAAGATGGTGGTTCGGCCATCAGCACCACGGTAGCCTTCAGCCTCGTCACCTTTCTCGCCCAATTCCTGACCATTGTAGACCATCATGGGGCCGCGGTCGATGGTGGCGCTCACCACCAGGGCAGGACGTGCAATCATCGGGTCATCGCACAGATGTGCCGACGCCAGGCGAACTTCATCATGGTTCTCCATGAAATGAAGCATGTGGTCGCGCCACGGATTCACCGTTTGCCAGCAATGAGACAACTCCGATGCATTGTGATTGTTAATCAATATATTAATAAGCGAATCATAAAGTGTTACTTTATCATACAAGTAATCAAATCCGCCATAGTGGATATAGCTGTCATACAGTGCCACATCATAAATCTCGGCAATAAAAATCAGATGAGGATACTGCCGCTTGACTTGTGCAATGGCCCAATGCCAAAACTCCACCGGCACCATGTGAGCCATGTCGCAGCGCAGGCCATCAATGCCTCGTCCTGCCCAATATAATATAATGTGTAGCATCTTGTGCCACGTGTCGGGGATGGGGTGGAAGTGATGGTTGCCATTCCACGGGTCTATGCCATAGTTGAGCTTGATGGTCTCATACCAGTCATCTTTACCTGGCGTGGCAGTGAAGCAGTCATTGCCCGTGGCACGGGCGGGATACTCGCAGTAGTCGCCGCAACCCATGGTAGGAGCGAATGATTGGCCGGTGAGATAATAAAAATTGTTGTCGGGAGCAAAAAACATCTCCAGATTATCGCCTTCACCCAGGTCGCTTACTCCATTGGGCTTGGCGATGCTATGGTATTCACGTGCCACATGATTGGGTACAAAGTCGAGGATGACATTCAAACCTGCTTGGTGGGTGCGCATAACTAGTTCGTCAAACTCGTCTTGGCGGCGCTCGACATCGATGGCGAGGTCTGGGTCTACATCATAGTAGTCGACGATGGCATAGGGTGAACCCGCCTTGCCTTTTACAACATGGGGATTGTTACGAGGTATGTTGTGTCGCGAGTAGTCGGTCTGTGTGGCATGGCGAATCACGCCGGTATACCACACATGCGTTACGCCCAGCTGAACCAAACTACGCAGTACATCGTAGGTTATGTCGGCCATCTTGCCGCAACCATTCTGCTCAATCGAGCCGTCACGTACGCACTGACTGTTCATGTTGCCAAACAACCGTGGCAACAACTGATAAATTACTGGCTTAGTCAATGATTAAAAAAATAAGAATTTTGTAATGTATCTAGTCCTTCTATTCTAACTAGTGCCTCTAACAAATAAATAGGGGCGTACTCTGATTGATCAGTGTGCGCCCCAAACAACTATATGAAAACAAATTTCTACTTATCCTAAGAAACCAAGCAGCACACCTGCAGCAACAGCCGAACCAATCACGCCAGCCACGTTCGGGCCCATGGCGTGCATCAGCAGGTAGTTGCTGGGATCATACTTCAGGCCCACATCATTGCTGATGCGTGCAGCCATTGGCACGGCACTCACACCGGCGTTGCCAATGAGCGGGTTCAGCTTCTGATCCTTCGAAAGGAACAAGTTGAACAGCTTGACAAACAGCACGCCCGAGCACGATGCGATAACAAAGGCGCAGAAGCCCAGGAAGAAGATGAAGATGGTGTCGGCAGTAAGGAACTCCGAAGCCTGGGTCGAGGCACCCACCGTCATGCCCAGAATGATGGTCACGATGTCGGTCATGGCATTGCTTGCGGTCTTGGCAAGGCGTGTCGTCACACCGCTCTCGCGCAGCAGGTTACCAAAGAACAACATACCCAGCAGGGGCAGACCCGAAGGCACGAAGAAGCAAGTAAGCAGTAGACCGAAGATGGGGAACAGAATCTTCTCGGTCTGGCTGACCTTGCGTGCAGGTTTCATCTTAATCTTGCGCTCCTTGTCGGTGGTGAGCAGCTTCATAACAGGCGGCTGAATCACCGGCACAAGGGCCATATAGGAGTAAGCGCACACTGCGATTGCACCCATCAAGTTGGGAGCTAATTTACCCGACAAGAAGATAGCCGTAGGGCCGTCGGCACCACCAATGATGGCGATAGCACCAGCCTGGTCGGGCATGAACCCGATGGCCAGAGCAATCATGTAAGCACCAAAGATACCAAACTGTGCAGCTGCACCCACAAGCATCAACTTGGGGTTGGCAAGCAAAGCGGTAAAGTCGGTCATGGCACCGATGCCCAAGAAGATGAGTGGCGGATACCA
>JAEEVE010000277.1 GCA_016290765.1 Muribaculaceae bacterium | reverse complement strand
TTGCTCAACTACTTCGAGGCCTGTGTGTTCAGAGAGTATCATCTAAGATATGGTGTTTGGGACCGCGAGAACCTCGACGAGGATGTCGAGGCCGATGATATCAGCACGTGGGACGATGCAAGCTTCGGAAAAAAAATTAACGAGTTGCAATGTGCTGCATTGAGCCAACCTGAGGAATTGAAACGCCATCCTATCACCGAGTTTGAAGGAATCATACGCTATGATGAGCAGGGTGCTTTGTTGGTACCTACACTTTATCAATTTCTGTGCCTACAGTGCGGAAATGATAGCATAGTTGGAAATCTCTGGAGACAAAGTGTCGTGGATAATATACCTGCTTATATCTATGCCTGCCTACGCACAGGCGGGAATGCCGAGAAACTGTATAAGCAATTCAAAGACAACGAGCACTGCGGCCTTGCCCTGCGCGAGACCTACGTCGACGAGGATTTGTACGCCGCCTATAAGGACTATGTGGCGCGTTTCCCCGAGAGCATCTACACCCGCTCGATTGAGAACAAGATTGCAGAGTTGGAGCGTCGCCACGCCCACCTCGAATATGAAGAAGTGCTGCACAGCAGCGACTCGGTGAAGGTGACCATCAACTCGCGCAACGTGAACCGCTTGACCGTGACCATCTATCGCGTGCCCGACAACCTTGTAAACCGCGACCGCGAAGGCACACGCCTGCAGGTGAAACAGTTGCAACCCGTTCAGACCCGCATGGTGAACGAGCAAGGCACCATCCCGTTTAATGCACCTGAACGCACCATTACCTTTGACCCACTGCCCTATGGGCAATATGTCATCCTGCCCACCTACGAAGTCGATGGTGTGAAACAAGCCGAGCAAGACGTGAGCCGTAGCCAAACGCTGACGGTGACCGACATTACCCTGTTCAGCGTGACGGAGCCGCGTGGCAAGAACCGCGTGTTCGCCGTCGACCACAAGACGGGTGCGCCCATCGCCGAGGTGAAGATTGAGGGTGCCAAGGCATCAGGCATCACTGGCGCTGACGGTAGCATCATTGTCCCCGACAAGGTGGAGCGTGACAACTTTTATGCCTCACGGGGCAATGACCGCTACCATCGCGGGCTCAATTATTACAAGTACGAGCCAGGCGACAACAGCCATGTGTCGGTCCAGCTGTTCACCGACCTGGGCATCTATCGCCCTGGCGAGACCGTCAAGGTTGCCACCATCCTCTATTACCATGACAGCCAGAGCCGCATCATCAAGTCGAACACCCCTATCCAGATTCGGCTGAGCGACACCAATGACGAGGGCGTTGACACCATCAGCGGCATGACCGACGCGTATGGCCGCTTTGAGGGCGAGTTCAAACTACCCACCGATCGCATGAACGGCCAATGGGAGTTGACGGTGTATAGCGGCGAGAACTACGAGCGCTATACTGGTACATTCAACATCAACGTGAGCGAGTACAAGACTCCGACGTTTGCGGTGACCTTCCCCGACGCCAAGCCCAGTTATATGCACAAGCGCCCCGTGAAGATTGAGGGCAAGGCCGAGACCTATAGTGGTATGCCCGTGGCTAATGCCGAGGTAAAACTGACCCTGCGCCAACAGCAGTGGACGTGGTGGTGGCGGCAATACAGCACCCGCAATCAAGGCGAGGTCATCAGCGACACCACAGTCACAACCGACGCTGAAGGCAAGTTCAGCATCGAATTTCCCGACACGCTCTTTACCGAGAATCAGGAACACTGCAAATGGGCTCGTTTTAACTACTCCCTACAAGCCCAGGTGACCGACGGTGCTGGTGAGACACAAGAAACCTCGCACACCTTTATCGTGGGCACGCGCCGCGGCATCTCAATGTCTGACGAGATTACCCACGAAGGCAATGCGCCCATCACCCTGCCATTAAAGTACAACAGTACCAATGAGAATGATGCCTCGGTTCCTTGCACCTGGGAGTTGACAGAACTCGACACCAAAAAGGTGGTCGCCACGGGCAACCTGAACACCGACCATCCCGTGCTAGACTTGTCAAGTATTCCGTCAGGGCAATATAGGCTCAAGGTGCATATCTTGGATGCCGACGAAGATGAGGAAGACGTTGATGCCGAGGCCACGCTGACCCTGTATCGCAAGAGCGACAAGCAAGCGCCCATCAAGGACACTACTCTGTGGATGGACCTCTCGGCCAACCACATCGACAAGAACAACAAAGGACATATCCTAGTGGGCACCAGCGCCCAAGAAGCGCACATCTACTACATTGCCAGCGACCGCAAGGGCGTGGTGAGCGAAGGATGGCTCCACTACAGCCCAGGACTGCATGACTTTGTGCTGGATGTTCCCACCGACCGTGAGAACTACCTTGACGTACAGCTAGTGAGCTACCATAACGGAGAGTTTACCTCCAAGACCGAACATCTAGTGTCGCCCGCCGCCACCGACTCGCTGCACATCTGCGTCACGTCGTTCCGCGACCGCTTGGTGCCTGGGAAGACCGAACGCTGGACCTTCCAACTCACGGGCAAGAACGAGAGCCGACGCCAGGGCGCGATGCTCCTGTCGATGACCGACAAGGCCATCAACGACATCAGTCCGAATGACTGGCGATTCTATGCCTATCTGTTCTCATCGACTTGGTTCGATATCAACCGAATACACATCTATAACGACAACAGCACCTACCTTACTTGGCAAGGCCAGATTATCAGTGAACGCGGCTGGGGCATTCCCGAACTCTACACCTACAATCAGGAGTTGTTCGGCTTCCTGGGCCGCGGGCACATGTTGTTCAAGATGGTGCGCGGCATGGTGGCGGAGGAAGATGCCGCCGCGGGAGGCGTGATGATGGATGCTGAAGTCGCATATGGTGCTGCGCCCAAGATGAACACCGCTCGCAGAAGCGCTATGGTTGACTCCAAAGAAGCCGTAGAGTTGGAGTGTGCAGCCGATGAGGGCGAGGCTATGCAATGCCTGGGCAATATCAAGTTGCGTGAAGCCGATGTGAAGACGGCGTTGTGGATGCCGATGCTCACGAGTGATAAGGACGGCAACGTGTCGGTCGAGTTTAAGGCACCCGAGTTCAACACCACATGGATCTTGCAAGCCGTGGGCTATGACAAGGATTTGTATGGCGACAACCTGAAACGTGAGGTGGTGACGCAGAAGCCCATCATGGTCAAGTCGAGCCTGCCACGCTTCGTGCGCCAGGGCGACCAAGTGAGCCTGAGCGCGAACCTGCAAAATGCCACCGACCAGGCAACTGTCGTCGATGCCATTATCGAAATCTTTGACCCCCGCAGCGGTGAAGTCTACACCCAGCAGAACTATCACCACACACTCGATGCCCGCGGCACGCAAGCAGTGAGTATCGACTGGACGGTGCCCGAGGAGGCTTCGTTTGTGGGCTTCCGCGTGAAGGCAGCCAACGAGGACTACGGCGACGGCGAACAGGTGATGGTACCCGTACTGCAAGCCATCCAACCCGTGATTGAGACCCAACCGTTCTACATCGAGGCCCGTGCACCGCAGTTCTCGCTGCAGCTGCCGCAAAGTGCCCGCGATGCCCGCGTGACGCTGGAGTACTGCGACAACCCCGTGTGGTACTGCG
>JAEEVE010000030.1 GCA_016290765.1 Muribaculaceae bacterium | reverse complement strand
TGTGACACTCATTATGTTGGCATTGGCGGGTGCAGCGCTCATGGTCCAGCCACTCAATGCCTTGTTACTGGGTACGCGTTATGCGCAGAATCTGGGTGTGAACACCCATCGTGTGCGTTGGCAATTGCTACTCATCACTGGAGTGCTCACCGCTGTAGTGACTGCTTTTTGTGGACCCATTGGTTTCTTAGGACTCGTTGTGCCACACATTGCACGACTGATGTTGGCCACTAGCAACCACACAAGGCTCATCCCCGTGACTATCATAGCCGGGGCCGATGTTGCACTATTGTGTACGCTCATCAGTGTCAATGGCCGCCATGGGGTTATTCCCATCAATGCCATTACACCTATCATTGGTGTCCCTATTATCCTCTATATTATCCTCAATCGTAGCAAGATACATTACTTTAACTAATGTCAATTCTAACGACTCATCACCTCACGGTAGGCTACACGCAGGGGAAACGCGTTACACCACTGCTCAGCGACCTTAACCTCTCCATGCAGGAGGGGCGCCTCATTGCATTGCTGGGACAGAACGGTGCCGGAAAATCAACACTGCTGCGTGCGCTCACCTGCGCAGCACAACCCCTGTCGGGAACCATCGAAATTAATGGAAAAGATGTGAATGGCATCACGCAGCGTGAACGCTCACGCCTCATTGGACTCGTCTCAACCGACAGGATAGCCGTGGGCGGGCTCACTGTCACCGAGCTTGTTGCTCTTGGCCGACAACCACACACGGGATTCTTGGGACGGCTCAGCGACGAGGATCATGAGATTGTGGCACAGGCCATCGATGACGTGGGTATCCGACACAAGGCCACAAGTTATGTCGCTGACCTCAGTGATGGTGAGCGCCAGAAGGCAATGATTGCGCGTGCACTTGCTCAGCAGACACCCATTATCATTCTTGACGAGCCCACGGCGTTCCTCGACGTGGCTAGCCGCATCGAGGCGATGCAGTTGCTCCACTCACTGGCCCACGACCGTGGCAAGGCAGTGCTCCTCTCAAGCCATGACGTGTCGCAGTCGCTCATGCTTGCCGACGACCTGTGGCTCATTACTCGTGATCGCGAGGTCATTCAGGGTACTACCCAAGAGATTCTCAAAACCGATGCCATGGATCGCCTGTTTGCTACCCGTCGAGTCACCTTCAATCCCAGCATTCTCGACTACCAGTGGCAAAACTAGGCACTAACACCTAACCTCCGTATCACCCTGCAAGGGTTGCCGGCTGCTAGCACATTGCTGGGGATGTCGTGAACTACGACCGACCCTGCGCCGATGGTGACATTGTCGCCAATGGTCACCCCAGGCATTACGCACACATTGCCGCCAAACCACACATTGTTGCCCACTGTGATGGGACGGGCATACTGCAGTCCGGCGTTGCGTTGCACTGCATCGACAGGATGTCCTGCGGTGTAAAACGCGCAGTTAGGCGCAATAAATACATTGTCGCCAAATGTCACCTTTGCTTCGTCAAGAATCACGAGGTTGAAGTTGGCAAAGAATCGTTCACCAACCTCGATGTTAAAGCCATAGTCGCACAGAAACGGCGCGTTGATGGTGAATCGCTCGCCCGTCTTGCCCAAGATGGAGCGTATCAATGCCATACGTTCTTCGACCTGCGACGGACGTAGCCTGTTGTAGTCATAACACCGTTCATGGCATTGTGCCAGTAAGTCTAGCAGCGTGGTATTGTCACTGGCATCATACAGTTCACCACTCATCATTTTCTCCAGTTCTTCTTTTTGTCTCTCTGTCACCATTGTTTTGATTTTGCTGCAAAGTTACTAAAAACTGATGACTGATGACTGATAACTGAAAACTTCTTCGTACCTTTGCACGATTTTTCTAGAACACCCCTTTATGCAACAGATAAGAAACGTCGCCATCATCGCTCACGTCGACCACGGGAAGACCACTCTCGTCGACAAGATGCTTGCCGCTGGAAACCTTTTCCGCGACAACCAGAACATGGGTACTCAAATCCTGGATAGCAATGACTTGGAGCGAGAACGAGGCATCACTATTCTCTCGAAGAATGTGTCCATTAACTACAATGGATACAAGATCAATATCATCGACACCCCGGGACACAGCGATTTCGGAGGTGAGGTAGAGCGTGTCTTGAACATGGCAGACGGATGTCTGTTGCTGGTCGATGCTTTTGAGGGACCAATGCCCCAGACGCGTTTCGTCTTGCAGAAGGCATTACAGCTAGGACTCAAGCCCATCGTGGTCATTAACAAGGTGGACAAGCCCAACTGTCGCCCAGATGAGGTGCAGGAGCAGGTGTTCGAGCTCATGTGCAATCTCGATGCCACCGAGGACCAGTTAGATTTCCCCACTGTTTTCGGTAGCGCAAAGAACGGATGGATGAGCCTGGACTGGCAACAACCCACCGACAATATCACTGCCGTGCTCGATGCAATCATTGAGTACATTCCAGAAGCCGTCTAACACGAGGGTGAACCGCAGCTGCTTGTCACATCGCTCGACTATAGCAGCTATGTGGGTCGCATCGCAGTGGGACGTGTCCACCGAGGCGAGCTCAAGGACGGCATGGAGGTGGGGCTGTGCAAGCGCGACGGTTCTGTTGTGCGGCAGAAGGTCAAGGAACTGCGCACATTTGAAGGAATGGGCCAGAAGCATGTCGACACTGTCGGTTGCGGCGACATATGCGCCATTGTGGGGCTCGAGGGCTTTGAGATTGGCGACACCGTCAGTTTGCTTGCCAATCCCGATCCGCTGCCACGCATCGCCATCGACGAACCCACCATGTCGATGCTCTTTACCATCAACGACTCGCCATTCTTTGGCAAGGACGGCAAGTACGTCACATCACGTCATATCTATGACAGGCTCATGCGTGAGTTGGACAAGAATCTGGCACTGCGTGTCGAGCGAACCGAGGGCGAGGATGCATGGTTGGTCTACGGACGTGGCGTGCTGCACTTGAGTGTGCTCATCGAGGAGATGCGCCGCGAGGGCTATGAGCTACAGGTGGGACAGCCCCAGGTCATCATCAAGGAGATTGACGGCGTCAAGTGTGAGCCCATCGAGGTGCTTACCATCAATGTCCCCGAGGAGTACTCTAGCAAGATGATTGACATGGTTACCCGCCGTCGTGGCGAGATGACATCGATGGAGACACAGAACGACCGCATTCATCTCGAATTTAAGATACCGTCGCGAGGCATCATCGGTTTGCGCACAAATGTACTTACCGCAAGTGCCGGCGAGGCCATCATGGCGCACCGTTTCCTGGAGTTCGAGCCCTGGAAGGGCGAAATTACTCGCCGAACCAATGGCTCGCTCATTGCTACTGAGGGTGGTACGGCATTTGCCTATGCTATCGACAAGTTGCAGGATCGCGGACGATTCTTCATCTTCCCGCAGGAAGATGTTTATGCCGGACAGGTCGTCGGTGAGCACGCCAAGGAGAAAGATCTTGCCGTCAATGTCACCAAGAGCAAGAAACTTACCAATATGCGTGCTACTGGCAGTGACGAGAAAATGCGCATCGTTCCCCCCATTGTTTTCAGCCTCGAGGAGGCGCTTGAATACATCAAGGCCGATGAGTATGTCGAAATCACTCCAAGCCACATTCGCATGCGCAAGATCATCCTTGACGAACTCGAGCGTAAGCGCCGCGCTAAAGCAGCAGGCCAAGACGAAGATTAGGAGGTCGTTGAAAAACAAGTTACCGCCGGATATCATTTTGATACCCGGCGGTAACTTGTTTATGGGAGATACTTTAATTCAGCACCTTAGTGACCTCGAGGATGCTCAGGATTTCCTGCTTGCCGTTTTCGGAGGTGACATAAACACGTCCGCGCTCGTTGTCAACCTTGTCGACTGTGTAGCCGGGTTGGTACTCGGCGACAAACAGACCGTGCACGCTGTCGCCAGCCTTGACGCCCTCGTCGCTCAACGGAATGAGCTTGCAGTCGCTCTTGGGATAAACGGCAACCTTCTCGCTGAATCCCAATACCAGCACCTTGTCATCGGTGGCCTTGATCAGCTTGGCAGCCAGCCAGCGTCCGCGCTCATCCTTGCATGCGACCTGCGTTCCGGGCTCCCACTGGCCATCGTGAAGCACGATGAACGAGTTGGGCTTGAGCTGCTCGTTGGCATGCTCGTCGGCGAAGTTCACCTTTGAGCTGGGGTCGAGTTTCATGTCCAGGTAGTCCACTTTGGGCTCAGCAGGATTGCTGTCGTCACGCAAGATGCCGCGCCCCGTCGCGGCTATTTTTTTGCCAAATCCTTTGGTAAATTCAAAAACATTCACTAACTTTGCAACCGATTCCAGTTAGCCTTTTGGGGCTGGGCTGGTTCAAGACATACTAAGGACGTTACTCATGACGTTTATCTTCGGCCTTCAAATCTCGCAAATTTGACACGTCTCCGAAGGTACGGCAACGGCAACGTCCATGTCGGGTGTATTATACCCATTGGCCTCGTGCTAGTGGTTTGTATAATATCTCACGGCGTGGGCTAACTGCGTTGCTTACCTTGAGACGGAGGCAATGCGAGAGCCAGAAGGCGGGGTAAGCTGACGGTACAGCAACCCACGTCTTTTTTCTTTTATCTAACGCCAAATCCGGGGTAGCTATAGGCACATATTTTAATTTTTCCTTTTTATGGCAGATTATAAAGTAGAATTGCATTTTCAGACTTGTGATGGAAAGGATTGCATAAAAGAGACATCTTCTCTGCAGTCAAATGATTGGAGAACTAAGAAAGAAACTGTTGTTAAGCTCAACCTAGGCGAAGAAATATTAAAAGCACTTGCGAGTATGTGCATCTCTAACTGGTTGAGAAATCAAAAGAATAGCCTAAAGCTTTCGGAGATTTCTGATGAATTGGTTTCTGTTAAGCTTCTCAAAACAGAGCAGGGAAACGACTATTTAGTGAAAGAATGGACAGGAACAGATTTTAAATCATGAGCTATGAAAATGTGGTTAAGAATACTGACATCATCAGTGATTTTTTTAGGTGTTATACTTAGCGGTAATGCTCAGACAACTATCCGCTATTGTGTAAATGTTAATGGGATGTGGAATGCTTGGCAAACTAGTAATTTGTCTGGAGGCTTTTATGGGAACTATTCGGGCTTCCATATTTTTGATGAGCCAAATAAGCCTTGGGGTGACATACATTTTTCTTTTCAGATTCATGGGTATGTTGAACCATCTGATGAGGTTAAAAAGCAACACCGAAGAAATAAAGAATGGTTTCAATATAATGGTACTGTTGAGTATTGGGTGTGTGATGAGTATCCAACAATAAAAGACGTTTTATCAAAATTTGGATGGCCAGCAATCTGTCCCACCCGTGGCACTATTAGAAGAGTCAAACGAACTGCAAATGCAGTAATTAGAATAGAACCATATAAAAAGCATCCTAGAGTATATAATTTTATTTTTGATGATGTAGCCTTTGCTATTGATTTAGAATTTGATCGGTGGTAATGAAAAATGAAAAAACAAAATGATATTACAAGAAGGCAATTTTTTCGCAAGGCAATTCAGAAAACTTTGCCTCTTTTGGGGGCATTAATTCTCCCAGCATTTCCCTTCGTGACCAAAGCAAAAGAGTTAACTCCTGATTATTGTCCAGGTAGCTGTACTGGCTTATGTACCAATACTTGCTATGGTTCATGCAAGAATGGTTGCAAAGAGGGGTGTTCTGGAAGTTGCAAAACTGGATGTGGCAATTCTTGTCAGGGCGGATGTATAGCCCAATGTGCTAGCGGTTGTGGACAAGCATGCTCTAAAGGTTGTTCTGGGGCTTGTTATGGAACTTGTGAAATGGGATGCCAGACTTCTTGTACATTGGGGTGTCAGCATGGATGTCTTATGGGATGTGATGGAAGATGTGATGGCTCCTGTATGACAGTCTGTACTGGAACCTGTTCAAGATCTTGTTCTGGCGTTTGCGGAGGATCCTGTAGTTACAATTGCTCCTATGGATGCAGCAATGGCTGTTACTATTACTCTTATTGATTTGATTCTTGATCGGAAATATGTAAGCATGGAGTAAATATTATAGAATCTGTCAAAAATATAATTACGGGAAAAGAAATAGTTACTAATGAATTATTTGATTTTCATAATAGGCGTCAGTTTTTTTAAACTCATTGATGAGCGTCTTGCCTTTTCTTTCATTTTTGGTGATGGGGCAGAGTGCTTTTAAGGCGTATCCGGAGGCTATTGAAGCTACCCAACAAACTATTGTGGCGGTGCTGCTTTTAGTTGCGTTCTGCGTGATGATTCATATCAAGGCATGTGCCAACGCAAATGTAGGAATAGATGTGGAGGATACTGCTCAACAAGCTGTATAGGTAATTGTCATGGAGATTGTATGGGCTCGTGTACAGAATGTCAAGGGAATTGCATGGGTTCTTGTTATGGGAATTGTGCGGGTTCGTATCATGGCTCGGCAAGCCGTTACTGTTAGTACTGAAATATCTAATGCAAAACAAAAAGAAAAAAGATCCATATTGGCAAGGCGGCACCGCTAAGAACATCACATTTATTGTGACGAAAGACTGCCAGTTAGCTTGCAAGTATTGCTACTTGGTGGGAAAGAACGAGAAAGAGCGGATGTCATGGGAAATCGCCAGGGCAGCCATAGATTATATTCTAAGCCACGAAGAAGACTTCCCCGAGGCGAGCGTGATTTGGGACTTCATTGGCGGCGAGCCATTCTTGGAGATTGAACTGATTGACCTCATCTGTGACTACCTAAAGACAGAGATGTTCCGCTTAAACCACCATTGGTTTGACAGTTACCGCTTCTCGTTCTCGACCAATGGCATCAACTACCATACCGACAAAGTGCAACAGTTTATAGCCAAGAACAACTCACACTTGAGCATTGGTATCACAATCGATGGAACGCGTCAGAAACATGACCTCAATCGCATATATAAAGGTGAAGGCCCATTGGAGCGAGGTAGCTATGAAGACGTGCTGCGCAACATCCCACTATGGCTGTCGCAGTTCCCGGGTGCGGGTACCAAGGTCACCATCAGCAGTGCCGACATCCCCTATATCAAGGAGAGCGTACTGCACCTCTATGCTCTGGGCATACACGAGGTGAACATCAACTGCGTGTTCGAGGACGTATGGCAAGAGGGCGATGACAAGCAGTTTGAAGACCAACTCATGGAACTGGCAGATGCCATTATCGATGGCGGGTGGTATCTAGACTATGCCTGCTCGTTCTTCAGTGAGCATATCGGCAAACCGCTAGACCCCAAGCTTGAGAATCAGAACTGGTGCGGTGCGGGCAAGATGCTTGCCGTGGATGCAGCTGGCAATTTCTATCCTTGCACCCGTTTTGCGGCATATTCGCTGCGTGAAAAGAACCCCATCATTATTGGCAATGTGCGTGATGGCATCGACAAGAACAAATTGCGCCCGTTCTTGACTTTGGACCGCACCACGCAGAGTCCACGTGAATGTCTGGACTGCGAGGTGGCCAGTGGTTGTGCTTGGTGCCAAGGCGAAAATTATGATGCAGCCGACACAGCGACCATCTACCAGCGTTCAACCGCTATCTGCTTGATGCACAAAGCTCGTGTTCGTGCCAATAACTATTATTGGAACAAGTTGTTCCGCAAATTAGAGCTGGAGGGCGAGCGTGAGCAATGGGAAGAGAACAAACCGAAGTCCAATGCTGTAATCTGTTGATGCCATGTTACAATATATGATAATCTTGCTGGATGACACCAGCCCATCCTTTTGTCACTATGATGTGGATAAGAACGAGCGTAAACTCATTGGTCTGGACGACTTGCGCCGTGGCATTCGCTTCGCTATGGTCGAGAATCTCACAATCCAGTTTGTCTATCCCGACTATGAACTGCCTGCTGAGTATTATGAACTCATCAACACCATTGACCACAGCGACATTGTCCCTGCAAAGCTGGGGCGCGATGCCGATGTGGTAGTGCTTGACGGATGGGAAGCTGTGCCTCCACACGAAGTAGTCGCCGTCATCCGCACCACATTATGCGATTTGCTAAAGCATGTCGATACCGTCAGTGACAGGTTAGCGTGTGTGATACGACTAAACATCGTGCTTACCGATGTGGAGAAGTTGGTCAATACAGACCAGAATGCGTACAAGGCATTTCTGTCACGACTAGGCGAAGCTATCGAGCGACTGTATGTCAACGGTCATTCGCCACAGCTCAACCTTCTCACAGACCGAATGATGCTCACTGAAATGAACAATTGTGGTGCGGGTGAGACTTGCATTACGCTGGCTCCCAATGGCAAGTTCTACATTTGCCCGGCATTCTATTACGAGAATGAGCAGCATTGTGTCGGCGACATTGACACGGGACTTGCCATCAAGAATAAGCGACTTTACAAGTTGGACTATGCTCCCATCTGTCGCAATTGTGATGCTTGGCAGTGCCGCCGTTGCATATGGCTCAACCGCAAGACAACGCTCGAGGTCAATACACCCAGCCACCAACAATGCGTCGTGGCTCATCTTGAGCGTAACGCTTCCCGTGAACTGCTGCATCGCATTCGTCAACAGGGCACATTTTTGCCCGATAAACCTGGCATCCCAGAAATTAATTATTTAGACCCCTTTGATAACAAAAAAGTATGGCAATGAAGAAACTAGTAGGGCAGGTGACTCCTGCCGAGCGAGACGAGATTCAGTCACTGTTTGAGCGACGCAACGGATTGAACGAACTGGCCAAGATACTCACCGCTGACAATGCTGAACTGTATGAGAAATTGGTCACCGATATGGGTGTGACCGGCACCAAGTTTCAGCACTGGTGGGACACAATGGCTCAGAAGTATAATTGGGAGAGTGCAAATGGTGGCCATTGGGAGATTAACTTTGATACTTGTGAAATATATTTGGTGATACCATAACGATATTGATGATTGGTGATACCGAGTTATTGCTCAGGGGCCCCCTGTAGCGACTTTCTCCATAAGCGAGCGCTACGACGACCTCGCTACGGAAGATTGAGTGACATCGAAATACAAAAAACATCCCTGCCTAGCTCTCATGCCAGGTAGGGATGTTTTTAGGACTATAAAATGAGGTTTAGTTCAGCACCTTGGTGACCTCGAGGATGCTGAGGTATTCTTGCTTGCCCATGTTGTTGGTGACAAAGACACGTCCGCGCTCGGTGTCAACCTTCTCGACGGTGTAGTCGGGCTGGTACTCGGCCACAAACAGTCCATAGACCTTGTCGCCAGCCTTGATGCCCTCGTCGCTGAGCGGGATGAGCTTGCAGTCGCTCTTGGGATAGACTTCAACTCTGTCGCTGAATCCCAGCACGAGCACCTTGTCGTCGGTGGCCTTGATGAGTTTGGCTGCTAGCCAGCGTCCGCGCTTGTCCTTGCAAGCGAGTTGTGCTCCGGGCTCCCACTGTCCGTCGTGGAGGACGATGAACGAGTTAGGCTTGAGTTCCTCGTTGGCGTGGTCGTCGGCGAAGTTCACCTTTGATCCTGGGTCGAGTTTCATGTCAAGGTAGTCGACCTTGGGCTGGGCGGGATTGCTGTCGTCACGCACGATGGCGCGCTTGAGGCCGCTTCCGCTCTGCCACCAGGTGAGCAGGACGTCGCCCTTCTTGGCGGTGACGCCCTCGGGGATGCCGATAATGAGCGAGTTGGGCAACTCATAGTCTTCCTTGTAGTTCACGACCGACTTCTCGGCTCCGGCCTTGACGAGGTTGGTGTTGTAGAAGATGAGACCTTTTTCGGTGAGGTCTTCGCCCTTGTCAATCGCAGCCTTGTAGTAGGTGTAAGGTGCGAGGACCAGCTCGCCGTCGGTGAATTGTTCACCGGTGTTCATGGGGAAGTCCCATGGCCATGCAGCGGGGTCCATCTGGGTGGTGGCGGCAGTCTGCGTGCTGTCGCTGCCATTGGCGTTGTTCTCGTTGCTGCCTGTGCAGCTCATGGCGGCCATCGAAAGACCGATAACGGCCACAAAAATCATTTTCTTCATAGCGTATAACGGGTTTAGTATTTATGGTTAAACGATTAGCTATTCTTTCTCTTCAAGGACCTTGGTGGCCTGGAGAATGTTGATGATTCTCCTCTTGCCATACCTGTCGGTTCCCCAGACGCGTCCGCGCTCTTTGTCGACCTTCTCAACGGTGAAGGTCTCGTAGGTGTTGATTGGCGCTCCAAAAACCTCGTCGCCAGCCTTGATGCCCTCGTCGCTCATGGGGATGAGTTTGCAGTCAGACCGTGGATAGGCGGCAATCTTGCTGCCGTAATCCTGAACCAATACCTTGTCGTCGGTGGCCTTGATGAGAGTTGCTGCGACCCACTTGCCCCAGTCGTTCATGTGGGCGACTTGCGCACCGGGCTCCCACTGTCCATCGTGCAGCACGATGAAGGTGTTGGGCTTGAGTTGCTCGTTGGCATGACTCTCGGCGAACCCTGACGTGGTGCCATCGGGATTGAGTTTCATGTCCATGTCGAGGTAGTCCACCTTGGGTGCGGTGGGATCGCTGTCATCACGCACGATGGCACGATTCATGCCGCTGCCGCTTTGCCACCAGGTGAGCACGATGTCGCCCTTCTTGGCGGTAGCGCCCTCGGGGATGCCGATAATCAGCGAGTTGGGTAACTCATATTCTCCGCTGTAGTTCACCACCGACTTCTCGGCTCCTGCTTTCACAAGGTTGGTCTTGTAGATGATGAGCGATTTCTTATTGAGGTCCTCGTTGTCATCGATAGCAACCTTGTAGAAGGTGTAGGGTGCGAGAACCAACTCTCCGTCGGTAAATTTCTCGCCTGTGCTCATGGGAAAGTCCCAGGGCCAAGCAGCATTGCCTTGAGCAGCAGCGCTCATGGCTGCGAACGCGCAAATAATTAATAATAACTTTTTCATTGTCTATTATCTGTAATCTCTCAGCTGTTGAGCATCTCTTCAAGTTTGTCAAGAGCAGCACTGACGCCATCGATGTTCTTGCCACCAGCCTGAGCAAAGCCTGGTTGGCCACCGCCACCACCCTGAATGAGCTTGGCGGCCTCACGTACCATCTGGCCAGCGTTCTTGCCTTCCTTCACCAGGTCGTCGGTGAGCATAACGGTAAGCATGGGGCGTTCAGCGTGGATAGTGCCTGCAATAAGTGCATGATGTGTCAGGCCACTGCCACGCAATGCCGTGGCTGCGCCTTTGATGACATCGGGCAGAATCGGAAGCTGCAAGCGCATTACGCTCACACCCTTGTCGTTGAGACGGGCATCGTTGACCAGTCGCTCGCGCAGGCTATTGATGCGATCTTGGATGAAACCCTCGGTCTGCTTGCGCAGGGTGGCATTCTCCTCAAGCGACTTGCGCAATGCTACCAGCGCGTCGGGAGCGTTGTTGAGCATGCTCTTGATTTCAGTCAGGATGTCTTGCTGAAGATCTATCATGTTTTCCACGCCCTCGCCGGTAATGGCCTCGATGCGGCGAATGCCGGCAGCGATGCTACTCTCGCCCACAATCTTGATCATGCCGATGTAGCCCGTGTTGGTAACATGAGTACCACCGCACAACTCGACAGATTCATCATACTTGATGACGCGCACACGGTCGCCATACTTCTCGCCGAACAGGGCCATGGCACCCATGGCACGAGCCTCGTCGATGGGCATCTCGCGATGCTCCTCGCGCTGGGTAGCGTGGCGCACCATCTCATTGGCCAAGTGCTCAACTTGGCGAATCTCTTCGGGAGTAACCTTCTTGAAGTGCGAGAAGTCGAAGCGTAGCATCTTGTCGTCAACATACGAGCCTTTCTGCTCCACGTGCTTGCCCAGCACATGGCGCAGGGCGGCATGCAGCAGGTGGGTTGCGGTGTGGTTGCACTCGATGGCGCGACGGCGCTTCACGTCGATGGCTGCACGCAGGGGTGCGGTGGGGTCGGCGGGTATGCGCTTGGCGATGTGTACTGGCAGGTTGTTCTCACGCTTGGTGTCGATGATCTCGATGATCTCATCATCCACAGTGAGCGTGCCTTTGTCGCCCACCTGACCACCCATCTCGGCGTAGAAGGGTGTGCGGCTGAGCACAATCTGGTAAAACTCATTATTTTTTTGTTTTACTTTGCGGTAACGCAGAATCTCGGTGTCGCATTCGGTCAAATCATAGCCCACAAACTCAGTGACGCCTTCTTGCAGCTCGACCCAGTCGGTTGCCTCGACGGCGGCGGCGTTGCGGGCACGCTGTTTCTGCTGCTGCATCTCGGCGTTGAATTCCTCTTCGTTGACCGTCATCTTATTCTCGCGCAAGATGAGCTCGGTCAGGTCGAGCGGGAAACCATAGGTGTCATAGAGCGTGAACGCCTCGCGTCCCGAAATTTCGGTCTTGCCAGCCTGCTTGGTGTCGGCGATAACCTTTTCAATGAGCTTCATGCCGGTTTCAAGCGTGCGCAGGAAGGAGTCTTCCTCCTCTTTGCACACATGCTTGATGAGGACGGCTTGTGCGGGGAGTTCGGGGTAGGCGGCGCCCATACTCTCGATGAGCGTGTCGATCAGGCGATACATGAAGGCCTCGCGCATGCCTAGGAAGGTGTAGCCATAGCGTACGGCGCGGCGCAGGATGCGACGGATGACATAGCCAGCCTTGGCATTGCTGGGCAACTGGCCGTCGGCAATGCTGAACGCGATGGTGCGTACATGGTCGGCAACCACGCGCATAGCGACATCCACATCGTGGTTCTCGCCGTAGCGCTTGCCACTGATGTTGCCAATCTCGCCAATCAGAGGCTGGAACACGTCGGTGTCATAGTTCGACTTCTTGCCTTGCAGGGCCATGCATAGGCGCTCAAAGCCCATGCCTGTGTCAATCACGTTGAATGGCAGGGGTTCTAGGCTACCGTCGGCCTTGCGGTTATATTGCATGAACACGAGGTTCCAAATCTCAATCACTTGCGGGTGGTCTTTATTGACAAGCTCGCGGCCAGGCACCTGGGCCTTCTCTTCCTCGCTGCGCAAGTCAATATGAATCTCGCTGCACGGGCCGCATGGGCCAGTGTCACCCATCTCCCAAAAGTTGTCGTGGCGGTTGCCGTTGATGATGTGGTCGGCAGGCAGGTGCTTCTCCCAGTAGCCAGCGGCCTCGTTGTCACGCTCCAGGCCTTCGGGGGCGTAGCCCTCAAACACAGTGGCGTAGAGGTTGGCGGGATTAAGGTGAAGCACGTCGACCAGGAATTCCCAGCACCAGTCGATGGCTTCCTTCTTGAAATAGTCGCCAAACGACCAGTTGCCCAGCATCTCAAACATGGTGTGGTGGTAGGTGTCGTGACCCACTTCCTCCAAGTCGTTATGTTTGCCGCTCACGCGCAGGCACTTCTGCGAGTCGGCGACACGGCGCCACTGCGCCTGCTGGTTGCCCAGGATGATGTCCTTGAACTGGTTCATTCCGGCGTTGGTAAACATGAGGGTGGGGTCATCCTTGATGACCATCGGAGCCGACGGCACAATGTGGTGCTGCTTGCTCTCAAAGAAGCTCTTAAAGGCTTCGCGAATCTCTTTTGCGGTTAGCATATCGTTTAGTCTGTTATTATCCTATTTACATACAAACTGCAAAGGTACGGTTTTTTGGCCGCTACTCAAAGCCATTGTTGTTTTTTTTGCTTTTTTCACGGCAAAATTTGATTTTTTCAGTCTTAATGCGTAACTTTGTACTTTTAAAACTGCAACTTACCATCCACTATGCAAGAGCTCGACAAGAAATACTATAAGATAGGTGACGTGGCGCAGATTCTGGGCATACCCGAGAGCACACTGCGCTACTGGGAGACACAGTTCACCATCGTCAAGCCACGCCGCAATGCCAAGAACATCCGTTTCTACACACCCAACGACATCGAGATCATTCGCAAAATCCACTACCTAGTCAAGGAGAAAGGCCTTAAACTCGATGCCGCCCAGGCACAGTTGCGAGCCAACCGCGATGGCGTGGACAAGCGCTTTGAGGTCGTCGATCGCCTCAAGGACATCAAGGCTCAGCTCCAGCAACTCCAGCAAGCCCTCAACAACATTTCAGCAAAGTAATCTTGACAACAGAACCCTATCTTAGTTTTTTGTTGGCTGATAACATTGACCAATAAAAAAGTGGAGCCTCATGTGAGGTTCCACTTGTGTTTACTGGCTTGCTAAAGGGCAATCTACCAGCGCAGCGTTCTACCAGCCCGAAGGGCGGTCTACCAGCGTAGCGTTCTACCAGCCCGAAGGGCAATCTACCAGCGTAGCGTTCTACCAGCCCGAAGGGCAATCTACCAGCGTAGCGTTCTACCAGCCCGAAGGGCGGTCTTTAATTAGAACGGCAGGTCATCACCTTCGCCTTGCTGGCTGAAGTCGGGTTGCGGGGCAACGGCAGGATTGGCAACAGGTGCTGGGCCTGTGGGCGCTGGACCGGTAGGTGCCTGACTAGCAGGAACTGCCATGTTGGGATCATTAGCGGCTGCAATGGCGTTCGGGTCAACTTTATCGGCCTTCCAACCACGAATGCTGGTGTACCAGCGACCATTGTATTCGCGGCTCTCGATGTCAAAGCTCAAGTCAATCAAGTCGCCCACCTCGAGCGGGTACTGGTTGGCACGCTCGCCGAAGAAGTCGAAATGAACTCTTTTGGGGTAGGCCTCCATGGTCTCAAGCACATATTCCTGCTTGCTCCACGGGTTGCCCGCCTTCGAAGTACCACTCTGCAGCGGCAACTTCACGATGATTTTTCCTCTGATTTCCATATATGCTATTTTTAAATTGATTTTTCGGACTGCAAAGGTACAATTTTTTGACCACTCGGCAACGATTTGTCACATTAAATATTTTTAATCGGAACTTTTTCGCTTGCAAATTTTTCGGAACGAACTTTTATCATTAACTTTGCCGTTTCAATTAAAACATTTATCAAACAAGCAATTTGTGAATGAAGAATCAAATCATTGATAACCAAACACTGGTCGATGCCATTGTCGAGGGAGCGCAGGAGAAGAAGGCTCGCTCAATTGTTACCGTCGACCTTTCGAGCATCGAGTATGCACCCACACAGGGATTCGTTATAGCCAACGGGAACACGCCCATACAGGTCGACGCTATCGCCGACAGTATCCGTGAGTATGTCGAGAAAAAGATTGGTGTAAGGCCCTATAACTATGACGGATACCAGAACTCGCAATGGATTGTGCTGGACTATGGCACCATCTATGCGCACATCTTTCTGCCTGAGTTCCGCAACAGGTACAACTTGGAGCAATTGTGGAACGACGCACCCATTACCACTATACCCGACCTAGACTGAAATTATGGCAGACAATAACAAGAAAAAAACACCCAAGAAGTTTGCATTCAACATCTACTGGATGTACATGCTCGTCTTCGCTGGACTGTTGGCGGCATTCTGGATGAATGACAATGCGGTGGCCAAGGAGGTCAGTCAGTCACAGTTCGAGACCATGGTTGCGAGCGGAGGTGTCCAGAGCATTGTGGTCTATAATAAAGAGGAGGCCGAGGCTGTTATCAACGACTCGTTGGCAAATGTCGTCTTTGGTAACCAATACAAGTCGCGCCAAGGAAAGCCCAAGGTTAGGGCGAAGATCGGCTCGGTCGACACCTTTGAGAAAAAAGTTGACGAGTGGAAAGCGACAGGCAAGTTCAAGGGAGAACTGTCTTATGATACCACTAGCGATCTGTCGACCATCTTTTGGTACTTCGGTCCCGTGCTGTTGCTCATTGGCTTCTGGTTCTTCTTCATGAAGCGCATGGGCGGCGGTGGCATGGGCGGCGGAGGCATCTTCAACGTGGGCAAGTCCAAGGCAATGCTCTTTGACAAGGACAACGCCAGCAAGGTGACATTTGAGGATGTCGCCGGACTCGCCGAGGCCAAGGTTGAGATTGCCGAGATTGTCGACTTCCTCAAGAGCCCTGAGCACTACACCGAGTTGGGTGGAAAAATTCCCAAGGGTGCACTATTGGTTGGTCCCCCGGGAACGGGTAAAACTTTGCTTGCCAAGGCTGTTGCTGGCGAGGCCAATGTACCGTTCTTCTCAATGTCGGGTAGCGACTTCGTCGAGATGTTTGTCGGTGTAGGCGCGAGCCGTGTCCGTGACCTCTTCCGCCAAGCCAAGGAGAAAGCTCCTTGCATCGTTTTCATCGATGAGATCGACGCTGTAGGACGTGCCCGTGGTCGCAATGCCAACATGGGTGGCAACGACGAGCGCGAGAGCACTCTCAACCAGCTCCTTACCGAGATGGACGGATTTGGCAGCAACAGTGGCGTTATCATTCTGGCGGCAACAAACCGTGCCGATATCCTCGATAAGGCGTTGCTGCGCGCAGGACGATTTGACCGACAGATTTATGTCGAGCTGCCTGAGCTCACCGACCGCAAAGAGATATTTCTCGTGCACCTGCGCAATGTCAAGACCGACGGAAGTGTTGACATCGACCAGCTTGCGCGGCAGACACCGGGCTTCTCGGGAGCCGACATCGCCAACGTGTGCAATGAGGCAGCGCTCATCGCCGCTCGACGCAAGAAACAGGCTGTGCAGCGTCAGGACTTCATGGATGCAATTGATCGAATTATCGGTGGACTGGAAAAGAAATCCAAGGTCATCACCGACGATGAGCGTAAGTCTATCGCCTATCACGAGGCTGGGCATGCAACCGTTAGTTGGCACTTGCAATATGGCGACCCGCTCATCAAGGTCACCATCGTGCCTCGCGGAAAGGCCCTTGGCGCTGCTTGGTATATGCCCGAAGAACGACAAATCGAGCCCAAGCAGGCGTTGCTTGACGAGATCTGCTCGCTCATGGCTGGCAGGGTTGCCGAGGACATCTTCCTTGGATTTATCGACACCGGAGCGCTTAACGACCTGGAGCGTGCTACCAAGATGGCGTATGCCATGGTTACCTTCTACGGCATGAGCGACAAGATGCCCAATATCTCCTATTACGATTCCAGTGGTCAGGAGTACGGTTTCACCAAGCCCTATAGCGAGACACGCGCGCAGACCATCGATGCCGAGGTGCAAAGCATTATTGACAGCCAGTATGAGCGAGCACGACAAATACTGCTGCAGTATGTCGAAGGACACCATCAGCTGGCTGAGTTGTTGCTCGAACGCGAAGTCATCTATACCGAGGATGCTGAGCGCATCTTCGGTAAGCGGCAGTGGTTGTCACGCACTGAGGAAATCATGCGGGCTAGCGAGAAAGAAAAAGAACAAAAAGAACAAGAACAAGAGGTTCAGGCCGATGACAACACATCGGTGACGCCCCCACCATTCATCCGCAAGGATTAAAACCAACGCAACTATGAGCCATTTTGTTTTCACCGACATCGAGAAACAGGCTATTGTCAGTCTCATTATCGAGATGATCAACGTCGACAAGGTCAGCACCATCGAGGAGATGTATGCCTCTAATGCCATCAATGCCGAACTGGGCATCAACGAGGAGATAGTCAAGGCAGGCATGGCCCTGAACTTTGACTATGCTGTGCAGGTGGTGAAGAAAATGGATACACAGCGCAAGTGCTATGTTCCGCAGCAACTGGTGCGTATCATG
>JAEEVE010000276.1 GCA_016290765.1 Muribaculaceae bacterium | reverse complement strand
AAATGTCTTGAATTCTCCGTTCGACCGACACCACATAACCACCATCAGGGTCTAGTTCGTGACGGTTGACGCCCTTGATCAGGATGGGCTGGCCGTTGACCAGCAGTTGCCCACCTGAAATCTCGATGTGCCGGAATCCCACGCACTGGCGTACCACTTCAAGCACGCGGTTGCCTTGGTGCAAAGTCACCAGCAAAGTGTACAGGTAGGGCGTTTCGGCGGTCCAGGCATGGACTTGCGGCACGATGGCGTGCATGCCGCGTGCCACCTCGCGTCCCTCGGCATCGAGCAGTCGCGCTTCGACGCTGGCCTTGCCCACAACGCTGGCCTGGACGTCGAGCACACCGTTGCCGTCTACCCAGTCCTGCCCGATGGTGAGGTCGGCAAGGTGTGCCTTGGGGCGGGCATAGAGGTACACCTCGCGGGCGATGCCCGTCAGCCGCCAGAAGTCCTGGTCTTCAAGGTAGGAGCCGTCACACCACCGCATCACCTGCAGGGCAATGAGGTTGCTGCCACGTTTCAGATACTTGGTGACATTAAACTCGGCTGCTACCTTCGAGTCCTCGCTGTAACCCACCTCGCGGCCGTTGATCCACACCGTCAGGTTGCTCGTTGCCGAGCCCACATGCAGGTAGATGTCTTGTCCGTTCCAGTCGGCAGGCACTTCCACCACACGACGGAACGAACCGGTGTAGTTCTGCGTCTCGCCGATGTGTGGCGGGTCGGTCTCGAAGGTTGTTGCCCACGCATAACCGATGTTGCGATAGATAGGGTCGCCATAACCGTTCAATTCGAGCATGCCAGGCAAGGTGAAGTTTGCCCACTGCGAGTCGTCATACTTTGGGTCATAGAATCCTGCGGGTGCCTCGTTGTGGTTGCGGGCGAAGTGGAACCGCCATGCGCCCTCGAGGCTCATGTAGCGGCTAGAGGCTCGCTTGTCGCCCTGCAGTGCCAGTGCCTCGCTCTCGTAGGCGAAGAAGTTGGCTCGCCGCGCCTCACGGTTCACTTGGTTCACACTAGGGTCTTGCCACCGCTCGACGGCTACCGCCGTCGCGGTCCATAATGTCGCCAGCATCACAGCTAGTAAGGCTTTAATACTGTATTTCATAGGGTTGTATTAAAATTATGATGCTACAAAGATATAGCATTTGCGCGAGAACGCAAAACATTATTTCTTGAAAAATGCTAGAGCCCGCTTTTTCTGAATACGCAAAATGACAGTTTGCTATTTTTTCAACCTCAAAGGACTATCATTTGAAATAATTTCCCTAAATTTGCAAGTTCAAAACTGGATAGTGGCCATTTCACATTGCACAATGCCACCATCACATAGTATGAAATAAAATTCTAACATATTAATATTCAATTGGTTATTCTATGAAAAAATTATTCTTAAGTATGCTGGTGTTGTGCGCTGCCATCACTGCCAGTGCATACGATTTTATGGAAGGTGGCCTCGCCTACAATATCAATGACGATGGCACATCGGTTACAGTGACCTACGAGCAATTGTCAACATGGCAAGGTTGGGACAACGAGTTAAATTGTGACATATTCACACCTGCTTATACAAATCTTTCAGGTGCATTGTCGATACCAGCATCGGTGACTAATGGAGGTAAGACCTATTCGGTAACCAAAATCGGCCATCACGCTTTCCAGGCTTGCTTGTCGTTGACATCAGTTGCTATCCCTGCCACAGTGACGGTAATTGAGAATAATCTTTTTGACTATTGTGACGCACTTGTCGGCATAACAGTCGATGCGAACAACCCTGTTTATGACTCTCGTGAAAACTGCAATGCTATCATTGCAAAACAACCTGTAGACGTGAACAATAATGGTCAAATTATTTCATACATCGAGGACCAACTTGCTTTTGGTTGCAGCGGTTCTGTAGTGCCAAGTTCGGTCACATCCATTGGTCCGTATGCATTTCGCGCTTGCAGAACATTGAAATCGATTGTCATCCCCGAAGGTGTAACCACGATTGAATATCACTGTTTTGTTCAAAGTGGGATAGAGTCGTTAACTTTGCCGTCAACACTTACCCAAATCGGACATGCAGCTTTTCACTCTTGCGCTTCTCTGTTGGACGTATATGCTTATTTTGATCCTGCAAATGTTACTTATGTTCCAAATCCATACAACCACAATTACACTACATGGGAAGAAACATTGTTGAATCCTGAGTGGACTCATCCAGTAAACTTGCATGTCTATCCCCAGTATGTTGAATGGTTTGCAAATGAATATGCAAACAATCTGAGCACCACACCATGGGCTTCCCACGGCTATACATTCAATGTCATGGGTGACCTGGGACAGAAGCTGTATATGCATGGCTCATACAACAACTGGAACGACGTTGAGTTTGAAAAGAATGCTGAAGGCAAATGGGAACTCAAGGACATTGAGATGCCTGCCGGTGCTGAGTTCAAACTGGTTGACCAGAACAATGTTTGGTATGGAGCCACCGACGATCAGTATCAGATTACCGAGGAAGCCCTGGGCACAAGCCTCAGTTTGGTCGATGGCCGCAACTTCATGACGGCTGTGGCGGGTACCTGGACGTTCACTGTTGACATGGACAGCAAGACCCTGGTCGTTACAGGCGAAGCTGAACAGCCCGAACCCGAGCATGTCTATATCCTGGGCGAGGTGAACGATAAGACTTGGGCTGCCAACGACGGTGTTGAAATGACACTCAATGACAACGGTTTGTACACGGCTGATGTAGTATTTGACGGCCGTGGTCAAAGTGGAGAAAACTATTTCAGTTTCACTACTCTGTTGGCCGAGGATGACGATGATGGCGGTTGGGCCTATATCGAACCCTTCCGCTTCGGTGCTGTGAGTGAAGGCGACTATTGGTTCAGTGATGAGCAACTAGGTAGTGAAATTAGCTTGACCTTTGACGATTATCAGTCCATCCGCATCATGGGCGGTGACTACACCCTGACTCTGAACCTTGAGGATATGACGCTGGTCATCACCAGGAATACCTATCTTAAGGGTGACGTGGATGGCAATGGAAAGGTTGATGTCACTGATGTCAACATCGTGGTGAACATTATCCTGGGCAAGGATAGCGCCGACAACTATGATGGTCGTGCCGATGTCAATGGTGTTGATGGCGTTGATGTTTCGGATGTCAATGCAATAGTGAACATCATCCTCGGCAAGGATACTAAGTAATGCACAATGTATAATGCACAAAAGCAGCCTAGCGGTTGCAACCGCTAGGCTGCTTTTGTTTGAAGAGCGTGAAGAAAATGCAATAAAATATGCAGGAAGGATATCACCAATATAGAAAAAATGATATACCTTTGCGCCAATTGTCTAATTAACTCATGCCATTATGAAAAGAACTAATACATTCTTAGCTTTGCTTGTGTTTGCTTCTATGATGTCGACAATGGGTTACATGAACGCCCAAACACAGACACAAGAAGCACCCGACTGGAGAAAGCTTCATTACCTGTCCGAAGAAGAGATGCTGACCCCTGTGAGGGCCACCAACTTCACGGAAACACTCCCTCCAACCGAAGCACACCGCTCCGTGGCAGAATTTGAGCCCATGCAAGGCGTGACGATTCGCTATCCGCGGGGTATTCGGGTTAGCGTGGTT
>JAEEVE010000275.1 GCA_016290765.1 Muribaculaceae bacterium | reverse complement strand
CAGGCCGTTGAGGCATTCTATCGCCAGATAGGCATGCCCACCAACATCCACGAACTGCTAGGACGCGACATCACCGATCAGGAGATTGACGTCATGGTCGACAAATGCTCACGCGGCGGCACCATCACCCTCGGCGCTATGGAAGTCCTCGACTCCCAGGCCATGCGCGCCATCTACCTCATGGCCCGGTAATCTTCAGGAACTCCCGTACAACACAAAAGCTCTCGACCCACAACAGGCCGAGAGCTTTTGTGTAAAAGAAATTCTTTAATTCTCTAATTCCTGATTAGAAAAATGAAGTAGCTACTTGATCACCTTGGTGGCGCTGTGAGTTCCGTCACTATAATTCGTGATCACGATGTTCACCCCATCAAAGGGCTTGCTGCTTGCCACACCTGTCAAGTTATAATAGGTGTGACCCACCACTTCCTTGTCAGCCACCGGCTGGTCGATGCTCGTGTGCGTGCTCGAGACGAAACTGAGCTTGGGAGCCACAGCCATCGACAACGGGTCGTCAACGTTTTGATACCAACTGCCAGTCTCGAGGAAGTTGTAGTTCTCATCCTCGTCATAGACAAACTGGTAGCCAGTGCATTTCTCACCCTGGCCACGGCGGCACAGTAAGATGGCGATGTCATCACCATTCCCATTGGGGAAGGGCCCCACGACAGCGAAGAACTCGGTGCCGGCAGGGATGTCGACAGGCTCCTCAAAGACAAACTCGGTGGCGTTGATTGTCGTCGGGTCAAAGGCTAGGTTGCCAGCCTTCACGCTGGTGCTGCCCAGCACTTGGTCAGGCATGCCGTCGGCGCCCGCAGTCATGATCTTCATCTCGATATCGGCATCGGTCGACGATGCGGTAGTCTTACCGAAGTAAACATTTACCTGCGAGATTTGCGCGTCGGCGAGGGGAGCATCAAAGTGCTCGGCAAACTCGCCCATGCCCAGCCAGTTAGTGCCGGCATAGTTGCCATACCATCCCATCTCCATCATCGTCAAGTCGCCATTCTCTTCGGGAGCGATATTCCAGATTTCTTGTTCGCCGCCCGCTTGGATGGCTGTGTTCACATACTCGTCGATGCTCGAGCCCACATCGTTGGCAACCTCCAGCTTCAGCCCATAGTTGCCCTCCTGGAGATACGACACCGTTGGGTTCTGTTCGTTGCTGCTGGCGATGTCGGTACCCTCAAATGTCCACAGCCACGAGGTGGGATTGCCCGTAGAGGCATCCAGGAAGGTCAAGGGCACTTCGGTGGGAACAAACATCATTACCCACGGTGAGAGGTAAGCACCGTCGGGCAAGCCGACATGTGCGACAGGAGCCTCGGCACTGACTACCACATAGCCCGTGCGAGACTTGGTGTCGGTCGACGTGCCGTCGCCAACGGTGAGCGTAACAGCATAGGTGCCATGATGATGATAAGTCACCACGGGGTTCTGATCGGTGCTGCTGGCGGGTTCGCCGCCCTCGAAGGTCCAGTTCCACGACGTGACATTGCCAGTCGACATGTCCCTGAAGTGAACACTCTCGCCCTCATTGATGCTGACCACGGCATCATCACTAGCGTCGGCCTGCAGAATTTTGAAACCGTCGATGGCCTCATCCTCGCCATAGGTGCCTTCGTAAACAAACTTAAACTGCACTTGCTTGCCGGCATAGCTGGCAAGGTCGACAGTGAATCGCTCCCAGCTGGGACCATCGTAGCCAGCATCTTGTGCCCACAGAAATTGGTCGAGGAGTAGGGTAGAACTGCCATCGGCAATGGCATAAAGTTTCCAAGCGCCATAAACCAGATAAATGCCACTGGCATAGCAGTAGAACTCAAGCCTACTGTTCGGCAAGATTTCGATCGCAGGCGAGGTGGCTGTCTCGTTCTGGTCGCTGGAGTAGTCTAGAACCATCGAGGCGCTGCTCGACGGATCAATGTTCTGGAACGACTGCGAGGGATTGCCCAGTCTCCATGTGCTGCTGCTCGTCGACGAGTAGGTCCAGGTCGCAAACTCATCAGCGTTGTCCCAGCCCATTTGGTAGTAGGGCGCTGAAGCCTCATCGGCGCTGAACGATGCCGTAAGCCCCTGTCCCCAAGCGCTCATTGCCGCAACTGCGGCAAATAGCATGACTAGAGTAAAATTCTTCATAAGCAAAAAGTATTAATTGTTCATTTACATCATGCCGCAAAGGTACCAAGAAAAATTTTATGAGCCAAAAATCTCGCCCCAATAAGCAATTCATTTTGTTCTTTTGACGATTTACCTTAACTTTGCAAGCGAAACCTGTAACACCCCAATAGATATGGAAAACGAACTAAAGACAATGAAAGTCCTGGACAATCGCATCCTGCAAGAGGGCGTGTGCCTCACTGGCGGTGCGCTAAAGGTTGACTTCTTCATCAATCACCAGATTGACCCCTATTTGATGAAGCAGATCTCCATCGAGTTTATACGCCGCTTTGCCGACCTGGATATCAACAAAATCCTTACGGTCGAAGCCTCAGGCATCGCCGTTGCCACCATGCTGGGCTACATGATGGAGGTGCCCGTGCTCTTTGCCAAAAAGAAGCAACCCATCACCATGAGTTCGGCGTATCATACTACCGTACATTCGTTCACCAAGCAAAACGACTACGAGATTGTTGTGAGCAAGGATTTCCTGGGACCAAATGACCGCGTTCTCTTCGTTGATGACTTCCTCGCTTTCGGCAACACAGGCTGTGGCATTGTGGAGCTTTGTCGTCAAGCAGGTGCCACGCTACTGGGCATGGGGTTCATCATTGAGAAAGAGTTCCAGCACGGACGCGACGCTCTCCGTGCCGCCGGAGTCAACCGCATCGAGTCACTATCCATCATCGAGTCGCTCGACAACGGCACCATCCACCTAAAAACCACCAAATAACATACCTACCCAAGACTTCCATGTGGTGCTAGCCATTGTGTACTAATAATCTGTGTAAGGGGCTGGAGAAATGATCAGCTTAGGTATAGTCTTCTTACAGGCGAAATGTGTCAAGCGGTTGGTAACCCAGTTCGTTCATCAATGTGTCCCAGTTGCGAGGCAGTTCAATCTTTATGGTCGAGTATCCTCCGCCTGGCATGGTTTGCAACTTGTTGCGTGAACTGTCGCCTGTGATGAGAAACTGCGTCATGCCTTGCTGCATCGTGGGTATAGTCTCGATATAATCTTCGGGCGTGTCGTACCATTCGGGCGTAGGTGTCGTTTCTGCACCTTCGGTACGCCTCAAATGCCCCATGTATTGTCTGATGCTATGCTCTCCGCCATCCTTTGCACCACCGGGATTAGCGTAATAGTTGGCAAAGACCCGTTCCCTGAGCGGTCGACGAGACGCAGCTATCAAGTCTAGCTCCAAGTCGGCCGTTGTTTGATAGACAGAGGCAAGCGTTCGGGCAACTGGTTCGGTCATCAATATGGTACGGTAGGTGAACTGCTTGCCGCTGCCCAGGGCGAACTGGCACCGCTCGCTAATGTCCCACGCTAGCAATTCCATGATTTTTGCGCCATCGGTTGTGGATGGTGCCATATTGTTCCCCCAAAGCAATGTTGAAGCTGCTGTAATGGTGTTGTCATTGATGTTGTAACCCTCACGCACATGGTAGGGTTGCCAACCTACCCGTTTATATGCAGCCTCATCCTCGGCCA
>JAEEVE010000274.1 GCA_016290765.1 Muribaculaceae bacterium | reverse complement strand
TAGTGCTTACCTTTGCAGTCGCATTTCAGAAATGGTCGCATGGATGAGTGGTTTAGTCACCGGTCTGCAAAACCGGGCACAGCGGTTCGAATCCGCTTGCGACCTCAAGACCTTAGGCGCTGATTCCATTGGAGTCAGCGCTTTTTTCTCGGAACTAGAGGCACTAGAATCACTAGATGTTCTAGAGAACTAGATTAGACTTTCTCAATTCTTGAGTGTTTACGATTGTTGCTATTATGTTCAGTGGCATTGGGGTCGGGTGGCTGTTTCGCCGCAAGAAGTTGCCAATGCTTTCCCAGGTCATCACTGTATTGATCTGGGTGCTGTTGTTCTGCCTGGGTGTTGAGGTGGGAATGAACCCGCAAGTCATCGGGCGACTGGGCGACCTGGGCATTGAGGCAACGGTGCTGTGCCTTGCTGGACTGGCAGGCAGCATTGCTCTTGCCTGGGCATTGTGGCTAGTAGTACAACGCAAAAGAAAGGAGGCCAACCATGAAAGGTAGCCTCATCATCATCGCGTTCTTTGCGCTGGGCATTGGCGTTGGCTTGCTGCATTGCGTTCCTGCCGGCATCGACATCAGTCGGTGGAGCTTCATCGCACTGTGCGCGCTAATCTTTGCCGTGGGCTTCAGTGTGGGCAACGACACACAGACGCTGCGACGGTTCAAACAACTTGATCCTCTGCTACTCTTGTTGCCGTTGATGACTATCGTGGGCACACTGGCTGGCACGGCAGTCATCTCGCTAGCCATGCCGCACCGATCGCTCACCGAGTGCCTTGCCGTGGGATCAGGATTTGCCTACTACTCCCTGTCAAGCGTTATCATCACTCAATACAATGGGCCCGAACTAGGCACAGTTGCCCTGTTGGCCAACATTCTGCGCGAGGTCATTACCCTGCTGGGTGCCCCGCTGATGGTGCGATGGTTCGGGCGGTTGGCACCCATCAGTGCCGGCGGCGCCACCACCATGGATACCACCCTGCCCATCATCACCCGCTGCAGCGGTCAGGAATATGTTATCCTGTCGCTGTTCCACGGCTTCCTCGTCGACTTCAGCGTACCCTTCCTTGTTTCCCTGTTCTGCTCGCTGTAGCGCCTATTTCTGAAGGTGATTCTGCAGCAGGGGCAACCAGAAGGCACCCACGACCGAGCGAGCTTGCATGCCGCACTTGTCGGCATTAGTGGTTCGCACCAGGTCGCACAGCGGCACGCGTGAGCGCGTCTCATTAACCTGGCGATAGAGTCCATGTATGAGCGACTCAAAGTCGGCACGTTCGGTAGCCAACGATGCCGCCCACACCAGCCAGTCGATCTTCATGTAGTTCTCGCGAGAATCTAGCGGCAGGCCATAAGGGTTCTGCTTGGTCAAATAATAGCGAACCTCGGTTTGCGCAATCAGCGGGTCAAAAATGTTCCATCCCAGTACACGATCCCACACCAGGTTATACTTCTGGCTCCACGTGCCCGGGCGATCGAAGGTTAAGCGGTAGTGGTCGCCGTCATTAGCCATCCGCTCCCACTCGGTGGCCATCTCGCGTGCCATCTGCTGGTAGCGGCTTGCCACATCGTTCTTGCCCAACTGCTGTGCCAGATAGCCGTAACCATAGATACCCAAGATTGCCTTGATCGAGAGGTTGGTGTTGTGTGCCAGATGTCCTGCGAAGTCATCGGTGCACAATTGGTTGGCGGGATCCAGACCAAACTGGGAAAGATACTCGGCCCAGGTTGTAAGCACATCCCAGTGCCGCGCAGCATAGTCAGCGTTTCGCTCAACCACAGCCAGCGCAGCCGTGAGGATAAGCATATTACCCGCTTCCTCTACCGGCATATCTTCGCCATAAGTCTGCCCGTTGGCCAATGGATAAGTACCCACATCGTGTGCCGGGAACGGCTTGGTCCATCCACGATGCTCGCTATAATCAAAGATATGGTTCATCATACCCTCGACCAGACGGGGATTATAAAGCAGGAACATCGTTGACGACGGATAGGTTATATCGACTGTGCCAATCGAACCGTTACTGAAATTCTCCTTTGAGAGCCACAAGGGTTCGCCACTGGGCGACTCAACCAACTTGTGCGCCGAGATTGCCTGCCGATAGGCCAGAGCGCATAGCTCGGCATACTCCCGCCCCCCCACTTGGGTGGCCTGAGCCATCAAATCGGCATCAAACTGGTCACACCGCTTGCGCAGCACGGGATATTGCTGCAGTGCCAACTGCAGTTGCCCTTCGATGGTATGACGGCCATCACGGTTCCAATAAGGACGCAAGTTTGTGCCAAAGTACTGCACCGAGTAGATATCATCATAGGCCACCATCATCATGCCCTCGGCCTTGCGCACGCGCCCCATGCGGTGCGTCATGGCCAGCTTGTCGTTCTCGACCGAAGCCTTCGCCTGCTGACTTGCCGCAGCCAGGTAGAAATACCCCCAATCGATGCGCACATCATCACCCTTCTTACCTAAGATATTCTGCGTTGTGGTGCCCACGCGTGCCATTGTCAGGCCGTCATGTTGCATCACCTCGCGCACAACAGGTTGCCCAACGACATCGGTAGCCCAGGCGTCGCTGGCTAGCACCCTCACCGTCACATCGTGCTCGACACCGTCACGGCTTTGCACCTGATAGGTCAAATAGTTTACCGGACGCGAGAGCAAATCCAGGTCGTCCATCAGCATGGGGGCCACAAATGAGAAATCGAGCAAAACCGGGCCACAGGCAAATCGATAGTGGGTCTGTGTGGCCTGCACGTCAACCTCATACTGGGCAGCCACAAGTCGTTGCGACTGCACCGAGGCTTCTTGCAATTCAAGTGACACATCGATCACTCCGCCCCCATCGCGGTTCCAGCAGGTGGCGGCAATCACGTTCTCACCAGGGTGCAAAGCGGCTAATGCCTCACCTGTGAGTTCAATGCGTTGATGGGTGCGCCAGGCATGACCAGTGTCTACCACCTTTACTCCGTTAATCCAGATGATCGCATCATCATCGTGTGAGTAGCCCAGTGTCACGCGCTTGCCCGTGATGTCGTCGAGCAAGACGGTACGTCGCAGCCACACGTGGTCGGAAGTCCAGCGAGTGCCCTGGAACGAGTCATAGCCTGTTGCAAAGGCACCCTTGCCCTGCTTCCAAGCGCTGTCATCATAGTCAGGTTGCTGCCACTGGCCACCTGGTTGCTCAGTAACATATCGGCACGGCCACGGCATGGCCACACCATTAGGTGCCACCACCTGCGTGGCGGGATTGTCAAGGCCCATGAACTGGTAGTCCACGCCATCGACCGTGATAATGCCCAACAGGGGGCGATCTTTCTCGGTCCAGTGCTTGACGTTGCTGTCATACAAACGGTCGGTAAGCGACCAGCCACTCATGTATGGGTCGATCGTAATCAATGGATAGCCCGAGGGGCGCAGATGGCTCACTGCCTGCATCATCCCTGCCATAAGCATTGCCATCGCCAGTGTGGTGATTGTTCGTCTCATCATTGCTATTTTAGTATTTTGGTGATGCAAAATTAGGCAAAACCCACAAACCTGCAAAACACCCCAATAATACAATGGGCACATTGCCACCATTGTGACAAAAAATGACCCCAATGCCACATTTTTGAACTGCACCCCAAAAGTTAGACACAAAACTTTTGAGGTGCAGTTTTTATATGAAGTACACATTTGAGGAAAAACTAAACA
>JAEEVE010000029.1 GCA_016290765.1 Muribaculaceae bacterium | reverse complement strand
TGGTTTACACTGAGGCAGACCTCCAGGTTGGCCCATGGCAACAGAACAACTGGGTGATGCTCGACTTCACCAATGTTGCTACTAATCAGTTTGGTGCGCTCTCTGAGAACTGCGTCATCAAGGGCGGAACGCTCACGGGTACCTACAACAACTACACCTTCAGTGTAAACAACGGTTTTGCTTATGAAGAAGGCCCGGCGGTTGACGATTACACACCCAACGTGTACTGCCCTGCCAACTTCCACAGCAGCAACACTCAGACAATCAATGTAAAGATTGATGGAGAGACCGTTGAAAGAACTTTCTGGTTCATGACGCCGAAGCCGATGGAAGTTTGCAAGTTCACCTGGGCAATGTACTATAATGGCAATGGTTATGCCGAAGGCTTCTATATGCAAGATGGCGATGTCAAACTGCTGGGCGGTGTAGGTGTTGACCAGACCTATAACTCGGATCAAACAACCTTGGTGAACGGTGAGTCCTATCGTTTTACTGGTGTGATCATGAAGACAGGGCAGACGTCAGGCGCAAAAGATGCTGCAGAGAACCATCACCCGCAAGATGGCTCGACGCTGAACACTGGCTACATTGTGGCACCAACCAACTTGACTAAGGCAGAGGGCCAGGTGATCACCGCAGTGAACGAGGTGAAGACTGGCGGTGAGGTGGTGAGCGTGACTTACTGCGATTTGGCTGGCCGCATGAGCCAGAAGCCCTTCGCAGGCGTGAACATCATCGTGACACGCTACAGCGACGGCACCGTCAAGACCACCAAGGCCATCAAGTAAAGCCTCCCTGGCCTCCCCCCAACCCCCTCCTCAGGGAGGGGGAGAAGGAAGCCTCGGGAGAAGGATTTAAGACAGAATCCCGCCTGGCAATTTGCCAGGCGGGATTTTTTTATGCTATCTGGTCCCCAAGCGAGAGCGTGTCAAAATGAGTAGGGTCGCCTGTAATATGGCAGCACACCTGCACAGCCATAAGCGGGGCAACAAGCAAAGCGAGAATTCTAAAACAAGTATTCGTGTCAGTCAATGCTTATGGTGAGTTTAGATGATGAGTCTTCAAAATAAGTCTCACACGCATAAAGAGGTACGTTGCGCATCCATTCCTGGTCTCGGTAATCACTCATCGAAAACCGTAAACCGGTGAGTTCAGGGTGGTCTTTGATATAAGTAGTTAATGATTTCGACCTAAGATTCTCCTCTGCCTTAATCTCAATGGGCCAGATGTTGCTTCCTTCTTGAAGCAACAAGTCGATCTCGAGGGTGTGGTTGTCATTGCTGAAATAGCACATGGTCACATCGCGCAAAGTGGCTAATTGACTCATCACATAATTTTCGGTAAATGCTCCCTTACTACCACTCAATGAATTGTCTTGCGTTAAAAGTTCTGCAGGTGGGACATTGGCTAAAGCGGCCAGCATGCCTGTGTCAAGCAGATAGAGCTTGAATGCAGACAAGTCTTCATAGAATTTGAGCGGCAACTGTGGTTTGGTGGCGCGATTAATGCGAATGACGAGACCGGCGTCGATCAGCCACTGAATGGCTAGTTCAAACTCTCGGGCACGAGCCCCAGACTTGATTGCACCATAAATGAATTTCTTGTTTTCTCGGGCCAGTTGTGATGGGATTGATAGCCAGACTTGCATGATGCGCACTACTTCTTGCTGAGATGCGTGTTTAGACATGTCACTGCGGTAGATGGCGAGTATGTTATTCTGAGTCTGTCTCACAGCCATGGCATCGTTGGTTTCAATGTATTTGACGATGGCCTCGGGCATGCCGCCAACAAAATAATAGATACGCAGGAACTTGATGTAATCGTGCTTGAGCATCTGGATAGATGTCCAATCCATTGACTGAAGAATTTGTGCCATTTGTTCTTGCCCTATGGCCCTGAGGAACTCAGTGTATGTCAATGGATACATGTTGATGATATCCACCTTACCTACTGGAGCCGACTCACCTTGGTGCATGGTGATGCCCAACAGCGAACCTGCTACAGCAATATGTTGTTCTGGCGCTAACTCACAAAAATACTTTAGAGCAGTCAAACCATGGTTTAGTTCTTGGATTTCATCAAGAACAATCAACGTTTTACCTGCAATGATGGGGACGTGAGTAATGGCACTTATAGCAAGCAGGATTCGCTCTATGTCATAGTCTTGAGCGAACAAATTGGTCACGAGTGGGTTGTTGTCGCAATTGATGTAAGCGACATGATCATAATATCGATTGCCAAACTGCAGCAACAGATAGGTTTTCCCTACCTGTCGAGCACCCATGACAATCAGCGGCTTACGATGTGGATTATTTTTCCAATAAATGAGTTTGCCTTCGGCCGATCTCTCCATATCTCTGTCTATAAATGATTTGTGCTGCAAAATTACACTTTTCTAGGGGAACTTGCAAGGAATCGTTCCACTTTTCTAGGGGAACTTTTGCATAACGGGCACACTTTTCTAGGGGAACTTACGGAAATTTATTGAAATGGCTGTATAATAACCGCGAATTATGACTCTGGAATGAGATACGTTCTGCCGCCCCTAACGGGGGGCTCACCTTCCGCTCCCTAGGGTGCTAGGAGATGCGGCCGTGCTTGTGGTAGAAGTGGAGGAGGCCCTGGATGTGCTTGCGGCCTAGGCGCGAAAATGGCTTGCGCTGTGTGCGGCGATAATAGGTGTGGATGATGCTGTATTGTGGCAGGTACTTGATTTTCCAACCCGCTTCGCGCAGGCGGTGGCATAAGTCAGCATCCTCGGGGCCATAAAAGATGGCTTCGTCGAGCAGGCCCACCTGGTCGAGTACCTCACGGCGCATCATCTGGCAGGCTCCGATTACATAGTATGGTTCAATGGCACCCTCACTATCGGCACGGTATTTTTCGCTGGCTAACCGCAGTCCCAACACACTCAGTACCTTGCCTTTCAGTCCCGGGAATGGCCGGAAGCTGCGCTGCACATTGCCTTCGGTGTCGGTCATGCGGCAAGCGCAAAGTCCCACATCGGAGTGGGTCGACAGGTACTGAAGCATTCCGTCGATGGCACGAGCGTTGACAATGGTGTCGTTGTCAAGGATGAGCAGGGTAGGGGCAGTGGCTTGCGCGAAACCTTGGTTGCGTGCCGCCGCCACACCGCGGTTCTCAGGATTTACCGTCAAGCGGATGTTGGGGTAGTGCTCGCGGATGTAGTCGGGCGTGCCGTCGGCCGACGCGTTGTCTATGACAATGACCTCGATATCGCCACGCGCCATCAACGGCTGCAGCGACTCCAGGCACTTCTGGGTGTCATCCAGGTGGTCGTAGGTCAATATGATGATCGACAGTCTCATCGGCAGGATTATCCAAATAGTTTGATGCGCAGTGCTTGGCAGGCATGAGCGAACTGTCGCCAGCTGGTAAACTGATGCAACTGTCGACTGGCAAAACGCCAAGACACAAAGTAGTGCAGATTGTTCCAAAACAGCGCTCGCTCCATCTGCTTGGCGCTCAAGTGCGGCAGGTTGAGGATGGACTGGCGCTGGACGTCGCTGGGCACATAGTCGCCAGTGGCAATCCAACCATTCTGCTTGCACAGCTTGTAATACTCAGTGCCCGGGAAGGGAGATACGATGTTGAACATGACCTGATCCACGTCCAGTCTTTTGGCCTCACGCAATGTGTGGCGCACGGTCTTAGGGGTCTCTAACGGGCTGCACCCGATGAGGATGTTCAACTTCACGGGCACGCCATGGCGCTTGAGCAAGTCGATGGCGTGGTATATCTTCTCACTGGTAATACCTTTCTTTAAATAGGCAAGAATCTCATCGTTGAACGACTCTACCCCCAGATCGACATAGCGGCAACCGCTCTGGCCCAACGCCTGAGCAATAGGCTCGGTGATAGCATCGACCCGCGCTTGGCAGCCCCACACCAGCCCATGGCGGCGCATCACCTCACATAGTGCCAACGTTCGCTCCTCGGTCCAAATGAAGTTGTCGTCCATAAAGCCCACGGCACGGTAACCTAGACGGCACAGCTCGTCCATCTCGTGGTCTACGCTCTCGACACTGCGCATCGCTACAGGTGGCTTGCACCCATGCTCACGCCGGTACTCAATTTCACGGGCGAAAGTGAGCGAACTAGGCACGCAGTAGATGCAATGAAACGGGCAATTGCGCGAAGTAACAGCAGTGGTATATGGCTCGCACTTGAGCTTAGGGTTGAAATATTTGCGACCTTGCAAGTGGTGGCGGGCTGGTAATGGCAAAGTGTCCAGATCGGCAATGAGCGGACGACTGGGATTGTGCACTTTGTGCCCCTTTTCGCTGTAGGAAATGCCTGCCACAGTGTGCCAGTCCTCACCGCGATGCAATGTGTCGACCAACTCTTGCACTGTCCGGTCGGGCTCTCCGCGCACCACAATCACGCGGTCATCACACAGGCAACGTTCGGTAAAGTGTGTCGGCCCTGGGCCCATCATCACCACATGGCTCGAGGGACGATGCTCTAGAATCAAGGTGATGGCCGCAAGGTCGTTGTCAATTGACAAGTTCACAGTCCACATTAGGTACACTTCGTTCGTGTCGTGCTGCAGCCAGTTAATATACTGTTGGCGCGACCATTTGTCGTAGACCATGTCACAATGCGACACCTCATGCACACCGCTCTGTTCGACCAGCGCCACCACTGTTAACTCATAGGTGTTGGGCGCCAGGTACACCACATGCGTGCAGCCCGCCGTGCGCTCGGCAGGTCGCTTTCCTTTAAGGACCGGTGGTGTGATAAACGCTAGCCGCATGTGAAGCCTCCTCTATCCCCTCCCGAAGGAGGAGAATTTGGAATTGGTTTTGTGTGGCTGTGATTATGAATAATGTATTGGCTATGGCGTAACGATAGTGCCGATTGGATCACCGGCAATCACCTTGTGCAGGTTGCCCACGACATCCATGTTGAACACATGAATGGGCAGACCATTCTCTTTGCACATGATGGTGGCGGTCATGTCCATCACCTTCAAGTTGCGCTCATATATCTCGTCATAGCTGATGCGGTCGAACTTAGTGGCTGTCGGATCCTTTTCGGGGTCGGCAGTGTAAATGCCGTCTACGCGTGTGCCCTTGAGCATCACATCACACTCCAACTCGATGCCCCGCAGCGATGAACCCGTATCGGTGGTGAAGTAGGGACTTCCCGTGCCGCACGACAAGATCACCACCTTGCCCTGGTTAAGGGCATCGATGGCTCGCCATTTGCTGTATAACTCGCCGATGGGAACCATGTTGATGGCCGTGAGCACCTGTGTGGGCTGGCCGATGGACTCCAACGCGCTGCATAGGGCCAACGAATTGATGACTGTGGCAAGCATGCCCATCTGGTCGCCGCGCACGCGCTCAAATCCCTGTGCCGCACCCTTCAGGCCACGGAAGATGTTGCCGCCACCAATCACGATAGCTACCTGTACGCCAGCATCGGCGATTTCCTTAATTTGGTGAGCATACTCTATGGTGCGCTCGAAGTTGATGCCCGTTCCTTGTTCCACTGCCAGCGACTCACCACTGAGCTTGAGCAGGATACGATGATAGATAGGTTTCATTGTTGTCAGTTTTGAGTTACAATCTGCAAAGTTACAAAATTATTTGTATCTTTGCACCATTATTAAGGCAAAATGAACATAAACATAACAATAAAGCCAGATTTTGAGGCATTGATAACGCTTCCACCTAGCAAGAGCATTGCCAACCGCGAGATGCTAATCGATGCACTATGCATTATGGACAATGCACAATGGCAACCGTCTAGTCATTCTCAGTATGTCTCAGACGACATTCTTGCCATGCGCCGGGGGCTGGCGGCACGCGATGGCGACACCATTGATGTCGATGGAGCCGGCACCGCTCTACGCTTTCTCACCGCCTACTGGGCAACCCGCGAGGGATACACCGTCACCATCACGGGCAACCCCCGCCTGTGCGAGCGCCCCATTGCTCCGTTGGTTGACGCCCTGCGTCAGTTGGGTGCCGATATTGTCTATACTGCGCAAGAGGGCTATGCTCCCCTGCATATCACAGGGCGACGGCTGCATGCTGGCCATCTCACGATGCGCGGCGATATGAGTTCGCAGTTTGTCTCGGCGTTGTTGATGGTTGCTCCTACGATTGGCGGCACGGAACTGGAACTGACGGGTGAAATCGTGTCGCGCCCCTATATCGACATGACTGTCGCCCTGATGGGGTGCCATGGCGTGAGGGTGAGTGAAAACGATGGCACATTCATCGTCCCTGCCGACCGTTACCTGCCAGCTATTGCCAGCGACGAGGGTGACTGGAGCGCTGCGGCATTCTGGCTGGCTCTCCAGGCCTTGCTTCCCCAGGCGCGCATCACGCTGCAGGGACTGCAACCCAACAGTGTGCAGGGCGATTGCCGCATCCTTACCATCATGGAACAGATGGGCATGACGGCCCACTGGCACGACGATGGCTTGTTGACCATGGACATGTCACGCGCCCTGTGCTGTTGTTGCTCGACGTTTGCCGACCTCACTGGCACGCCCGACCTGGCTCCCGTACTCGTGGTCGCACTGTGCCTCATGGGTAGGCCATTTCGCATCACTGGGTTGCGTACCCTGCGTCACAAGGAGAGTGACCGCCTGGAGGCGCTGCGCACCGAGTTGCGCAAGGTGGGCTACCTGATCTCTATTGAGGGTGATGATGCCATTAGTTGGCATTTCGCTACATGTGAGCCACATCCACACCCCGCCATCGATCCTCACGGCGACCATCGCATTGCTATGGCAATGGCCCTTGCTGCCGTGCGTTATCCAGGCATTACCATCGAAAATCCACAGGTTGTCGCCAAGAGCTACCCCAACTTCTGGGAACAACTAAAAATACAACCCTATCATGTCTAAGTGGTGCGAGCCACCGGCTCGTAAGACACCAAAAACACAAAAACTGCGGTACAAAAATAAAATTCTCCATTCTCAATTCTCCATTCTCAATTAAAATGTGTACCTTTGCGGATTGTTTTTTGAAAACCAACATTTAAACAAGATATCAAATCATTATGATTTATCCGATTCTTACGCCTGAAGAGGCTGCCGAATTTGTAAAACACGGCATGAACGTGGGTGTTTCGGGCTTCACTGCCCCTGGTTGCCCCAAAGTTGTGCCCCCCGCCATCGCAGCAAAAGCTAAACGCGAGCACGAGGCTGGCCGAGAGTTTAAGATTAACTTGTTCACCGGTGCATCGACCAACGATTACACCGATGGTGAACTGTCGCGTGTCGACGCGCTCAACTTCCGCGCGCCCTATCAGTCGTTGGGCGATCTGCGCAAGCACATCAACGCCGGCGACGTCCACTACAACGATCGTCACCTGAGTGAGATGAGCCAAGAGTTCCGATATGGCTATTATGGCAAAATGGACATCGCCATCGTCGAAGTGCAAAGCATCACCGACGACGGTGACATGGTGCTGGGCACCTCGGTGGGCAACACTCCCACTTGGCTGCAGTGCGCCGAAAAAGTCATCATCGAGATCAACGACATGCTCCCCGAGAGCATCCATGGCATGCACGACATCTACGTGCCGCTCGATCCCCCCTTACGTCGTGAGATACCCATTTACAAACCCAGCGACCGCGCTGGCAAGCCTGTGGCACACGTCGACCCCAAGAAGGTGGTTGGTGTCGTCAAGACATCGATGCCTCTGGGCGTGACCACGCCGTTCACTCCAGTCGATGAGGTAACCGCTAAGATTGGCGAATACGTCTGCGAGTTCCTTGTCAGTGAGATGAAACATGGCCGCATGCCCAAGGAGTTCCTCCCCATACAGAGTGGTGTGGGCAACATCGCCAACGCTGTGCTCAACTCGCTGGAGGCTAGCACCGACATTCCTGCATTTGAGATGTACACCGAGGTCGTGCAAGACAGCGTGCTCAAGCTCCTCGAGAGCGGACGATGCAAGTTTGCAAGTACCTGTTCGATGACCTTCTCGCGCGACGCAATGACCGAGTTCTTCCAGAAGCCCGAGCTTCACGACAAACTGCTCATGCGTCCTAGCGAGATCTCTAACAACCCCGAGGTTATCCGTCGCATCGGCGTGGTGTCGATGAACACCGCTATCGAGTGCGACCTCTATGGACACATCAACTCGTCGCACGTAAGCGGTTCGCGTCTGATGAACGGCATCGGCGGTTCGGGCGACTTCACCCGCAACGCCTACACCAGCATCTTCTTGTGCCCGTCAATCAAGAAGGACGACTGCATCAGCACCATCGTGCCCATGGTTACCCATTGCGACCACACCGACCACTCGGTTGACATTATCATCACCGACCAGGGTATCGCTGACCTTCGCTTCAAGGATCCCGTCCAGCAGGCCGAGGAAATCATCGAGCATGCCGCTCATCCCGTTTATCGTCCATTGTTGCGCGACTACCTCAAGCTTGCCGGTAAGGGACACATCCACCTGAATCCCGACATGGCTCTGGCATTCCACAGCGCTCTGGCCCACGAGGGTGACATGCGTAAAGCCGATTTCTCGAAGTATCTGTAAAAAGCATTGTTTCTTATCTAGAGGCTCCGGAATCTTTAGAAGTCTAGAGCCTCTAGATAGAAATAAAGCAGTCATTATGCGTTAAGCATTGGTTAAGCCCCTGTAGTTCAACGGATAGAACGGAGGTTTCCTAAACCTCAGATTTGGGTTCGATTCCCAGCGGGGGTACTTTTTTATTGCACTATGCAGTATGGTCAATGACACTGGACATCGGGTCGCCTTCGAGACGCTGGGGTGCAAGCTCAACTTCTCGGAGACCGCCACGCTGGGCAAGCTGCTGGCACAGCGCGGCATCGCCACAGCTGGCCGGGGCGAGGCGCCCGACATCTGCATTGTCAATACCTGCAGTGTCACCGAACTTGCCGACCGCAAGTGCCGCCAGCACATTCGCCGCCTGGTCAAGCGCTATCCCGATGCATTGATGGTTGTCACGGGCTGCTATGCCCAGCTCAAGAGCCAGGAGATCGTCGCTATCCCTGGTGTGGACATCGTGCTGGGCAGCGAACAGAAGTTAGACATTGCCGACTACATTGAGCGCTGGTTTGCCGACCATGAGAAGGCTGTTGCCGTTACACGTACCCCCGACATCCGTCGCTTTAGCCCCTCGTGTGAACGTGGAGACCGCACCCGCTACTGGCTCAAGGTGCAGGACGGCTGTGACTACTACTGCAGCTATTGCACCATTCCCATGGCGCGCGGGCGCAGTCGCTGCGGCACCATTGCCTCGCTGGTCGAACAGGCGCAGCAGGTGGCCGACGAGGGAGGCAAGGAGATTGTCATTACGGGTGTCAACATCGGCGACTTTGGCAAGAATACCGGTGAAAGCCTGTTGAGTTTGCTCGAGGCTTTTGACCGCATCACGGGCATCGAGCGTTACCGCATCTCGTCAATTGAGCCCGACCTGCTCACCGATGACATCATCGCCTTCTGTGCACAGTCTCGTGCTTTTATGCCACATTTTCACATTCCGTTACAGTGCGGAAATGACGAAGTGCTGCGCCTCATGCGCCGACACTACGACCGCCAGCTCTTTGCCGACAAGGTGGCACGGTGCCGCCAATTGATGCCCGACTGTTTCATTGGGGTGGATGTGATGGTGGGCAGTCGCGGAGAGACCGACGAGTACTTCGAGGACAGTTACGCTTTCATCGACTCGCTCGACCTGCAGCACCTGCACGTGTTTCCTTACAGCGAGCGTCCGGGCACGATGGCATTGCGTATCCCTGTGGTGGTGCCGCAGCGCGTCAAACAAGAGCGCGCCGCGCGCATGATTGCACTCAGCGACCAGAAGCAGCGGGCGTTCATCGAGCGCTATCTGGGGACCGAGCGGCAGGTACTCCTTGAACAACCTCATGGAAGTGGACCCATGCACGGCTTCACCGACAACTATATTCGCGTGAACGTCACCCCCGACGAGTCGCTCACCAACTGCCTCGTTACTGTCCATCTCGACCACGTTAATGACGACTTGACCGTTAATGGTTGTGTGTCTCAGTCTAATTCTCAGGGAGGTCTAAAAATATGAAAAAAGTCGCAGTCATCATCTTGAACTGGAATGGAGCCAAGCTCTTGCGCCGGTATGTGCCTAGCGTCGTGCAGAACACTCCTAATACGCTGGCCGATGTCATCGTTGCCGACAATGGTTCAACCGATGACAGCCTTGCCGTGCTCCGTGATGAATTTCCCATGGTGCGAGTTATAGCCCTGGATAAGAACTACGGCTTTGCTGAGGGCTACAACCGCGCCATCGCTCAATGCACCGACTATGAGTACACAGTGTTGCTGAACAGCGATGTGCGCACACCTGAGCACTGGCTCGACCCCATTATCGACTATCTCGAGGCACACCCCGATGTGGGTGCCGCCCAACCCAAACTGCTTCACGATCGTGAGGACGGCCGTGAGGTCTTCGAGTATGCCGGTGCAGCTGGCGGCTACCTTGACTGCCACGGCTATCCTTACTGCCGCGGCCGCATCTTCGAGGATATCGAGGATGACAATGGCCAGTATGACGACATCAACCCTAGCATCCTTTGGGCCAGTGGGGCATGCCTGGTGGTACGCACCGCCCTCTACCTGCAGGCGGGCGGTCTCGACAAGGACTTTTTTGCCCACATGGAGGAGATTGACCTGTGCTGGCGCATCCATCTGCTGGGTAGTGACATCCGCTTGGTGCCACAGGCACGCGTCTACCACCTGGGTGGCGCGAGTCTGCCGCAGGGCAATCCTCGCAAGACCTACCTCAATTTCCGCAACAACCTATTATTACTCCACAAGAACCTACCAGCCCGTGAGGGTAAGCGGTTGCTTATTATCCGTCGCCTCTACGACACGCTCGCATTCTTCATGGCACTAGCCAAGTTGCATGGCGGCGATGCCAAGGCCATCATCCGCGCCCCCCGCGACTACCGTAAGATGCGTCGCAACTACACCCAGCACCCCACGCGAAATCTTCTGAACGAACTTCCTGAGTGCCATTGCAATATCGTCCTTGACCACTACCTTCACGGCCGCAAGATATTCTAGTACTGCTGAAAGGCTTGTACTTGTGGGCGATTTATCATGAGTTGACACTAAATCAGTGGCTTTTTTTATCCGTGCTTTAACAGTTGCTGAAGTCTATTGGCTTTCTGCAAAGCAATCAAGCCGAAATCAGTGTCAACAAAAATGGTTACTCGAAACATTGAAAATATGTCAATAATACTAAAATAATGTTTTCCAAATATACAACCTAATCATTTTGATACTAATTTTGCATTGGAAATCGGAATTTAGACTGTACGAATGGCATGTTAACACAAATCTACAACGGCAATATTCTCACTCCTGAAGGATGGGTCAAGCGAGGGTCGGTATACTTTGCCGACGGTCGCATTGTCGAGGTGACGCGCAGCAGCAACATCAATGACAAGACTGAACAGGCCATTGACGCCCAGGGGATGAATGTTGTTCCGGGGGGCATTGAGTTACATTGTCACGGAGGAGGTGGCAGGGACTATATGGAGGGTACCGAGGAGGCTTTTCGCACAGCAACCCTCACGCACATGCGTCATGGCACCACCGCGATGTTTCCCACATTGTCGTCGGCCACACTGCCCATGATTGAGATGGCATGTGAGACCTGCGACAAGTTGATGCGTGAGCCCGATACGGCCATCATGGGATTGCACCTTGAAGGACCATACTTCAATCCTCGCAAGGCGGGCGCACAGATGCCAGACATTATCCGTCTGCCCGATCCCGACGAGTACCACCACATCATCGAGGACTATGACTGCGTGCGCCGATGGGACGCCGCGCCCGAACTGCCAGGAGCGTTAGAGTTTGGGCATTACATCACCGACAAGGGGGTAGTCGCCGCCATTGGCCACACAAATGCTGAGTATCCCGAGGTCAAGGCTGCCTTTGATGAGGGATATACCCATACCACACATTTCTATAATGGCATGCCCGGTTTCCACAATGTGCGGGAGTTCAAGCATGCCGGCACCGTCGAGAGTGTCTATCTGCTCGACGGCATGAGTGTCGAGATTATTGCCGACGGGATTCATGTGCCACTGCCCATTCTGCGGTTGGTACACCGCATGAAGGGCGTGGAACGCACTGCCCTGGTCACCGATGCATTGGCAGTTACCGACAGTGACAGTGATAAGGCATTCGACCCACGTGTCATCATCGAGGATGGCGTGTGTAAACTATCGGACCGCTCGGCGCTGGCAGGCAGTATCGCGACGATGGATCGCCTGATACGCACCATGGTGATGCAGGCGGGCATTCCGCTCCACGATGCGGTGCGCATGGCCAGCGAAACACCAGCTCGCATCATGGGAATCTATGACCGCAAGGGTAGCCTGCAGCGAGGCAAGGATGCCGACATTCTCATACTCGATGACAATTGCAACCTCAAGGCTGTATATGCCATGGGAAAACTCGTCCAATAAAAAAAATACGTTTTTTTTTGGTCAGTCCAAAAAATGATATTACCTTTGCAGTCGCATTAGGAAACATGGTGAAATTAGCTCAGCTGGTTAGAGCGTCGGATTGTGGTTCCGAAGGTCGTGGGTTCGAATCCCATATTTCACCCCAACAGAGGTCAGCATCGCGCTGACCTCTAATTTTTTGCGCTATATACTTGTTGTCCCGCTAATTAATAATAGAAGACAACACGGACAACAGGGACAAGATTTTCATTCGGACAACATTTGCGTTACTCCCCCACAAATAAAAAAATTGGGAGACAACTGGTATATAGTTCCCAAAAACAAAGCCGCTTGGCAGGCTTCCCTGCCAAGCGGTAATTGTGCATTGTGCATTATGCATTGTGCATTAGTAGATAGCCTTACCAATGGCTTTGCCATCACGCAGAACGATATTCACACCTTGGAACGGTTGGTCGCTCACCAGACCCATCACATTGACATACTGTACCTTGCCACCCTCGGTAGCGATAGTCGAAATGCCAGTCACATTGTCAAGCTCCATAACAACATTTTGTACATCATCCAGGTTGACATTCTCGAGCACCTGGGGCTTGTAGCCTTCCTTCTCAAACTTAATGCTGTAGGTAGCACCCTCCTCGGGAGTCACCTCGATGCTATAAGCGCCGTTGGCATCGGTCTCGCCTTGGAACAACGAAGAACGGACGGTCGATGTAATGGTCACGTCGACACCTTCCAGTGGTTGCTGGTCGGTATCGGTAACAACACCTGTCACAGTCACGGTCTCTACAGCATCCTTCGGTATGTAGAGTAAGGTAATCTTGGGCATGAAACGAGAGCTGAGGTTGTTGGTCGAATATTTGGCACAAGACATGTACACACCCTCATCGGCATTGACTCCCAGGAAGTAGGTTGTCTGATAGCCGCCAGTGCGGCTCACATTGCATTGCAAGGCCAGGGTGCCGCTTACGTAGGTCACGGGCGCGTCGAAGGGGAACTCCAGCACTTCCTCGCCACCAGCTACGGTGATGGTTGATACAGGGGTGAGGTCGCTCACAGCGTTAGTAGGATATGAACTGATACCAGCCGACTCATATTGCACAATGTCGGTCTCGCTCATGCTCAATGTCAAATCACCGTTGTTGAAGCCCACGGTCTCGGCGGGATAGAAGCGCACGCCAGTCACTTGGCAGCCAGCGATTTCGGCCAGCATCTCGGCGGGATACAGCATCTGTGACATCGTGGCCGAATTGTCAAACCAGTAGCCATAGATAGGGAAGTAGGCCGACTGCTCTTCACCGTCACACAGGGTCAGTTCACTTTCATTGACGCTGAAGCCGCTCAGTGGCACATTGAATGTGCCTGCCTCGCCGCAGTCAATGGTTAACGTTGCGGTGTAGTCGCCTGGCTCGGTGGGAGCAAAGGTTACAGGAATCTCAACCGTAGCGCCGCTGGCTAGCTCTGCGGGAGTGTATGCACAGCTGAAAGGAGCTTCTAGACTGCTCAACGAGGGCGTGACGGCTTCAGTGCCATAGTTCCTCAGCAACAAGTTCAAGGTCTTTTCGCTCTGGAGAGCTACCTTGCCGAAGGAGAGCTCCTCGGGTTTCAACTTCACATTATAAGGAAGCTTCTCGCCATAGGTGAATGTAGCCTTGGGCAGGAACTTGTACATGCTTGAACGAGAGAAAGACTGATTGTTCTCTTGATTCTTGCCCAAGAAAACGGTAGTGGCATAACTGCCCTTGACGACTACCCTGCTCTCGAATACCAAGTTGCCACCTCTATAATAGTAAGGGTTATCCAACTCCAGTAGCAGCTCTTTCATTCCAAAGTTTGCTGAAGTGAAAGCCATTGTCTTGACTAGGGTGAGACCTTCAACGGCAGTAGCACTCTCATACATGGTCTGATCGGTCTCGCCCATGTAAAACTCTAGTGTGCAACCGTTGAATTTGATGCCGTCATCGTTGAGGTAGAACTTGATAGCAGTGATCTCTTTCCCATTCATGTCGGAAATCATCTCGGCGGGATAGAGGCACTGACAAACAATGCCTGTGTTGTCAACCCACAAGCCGTTGATGGGGACATTGGCGTTGGTTGCGGTGCTGTCGCAAACTGTCAACTCGGCTTCGGCCCACATGGTCATGCTACAGGCCACAAGGGCGGCCAGTGTTAGTAAAAACTTTTTCATAAGCGAATGTTTTTAAGTAAATAAAAGTGAAAAATAAGTTTGTTTACCGCAAAATTACACTTTCTTTTGAAAAACTCCAACTATTTCTTGATTTTTTCAATAAAACACCTTAATTTTGCACTTTCCACATAATAAACTGAATGATATGACACGAAAACTGATTATCATGTTTTGCCTCGGTGCCATGGCGATGGGCATGAGCGCGCAGAAGGGCGTTGATGCGCGCATTAAACAAATCCGGGAAACCTACGCCAACCGGCTGACCATGATGCAGAACCAGCCCTACGACGACGAGTCCCAGAAGGTTGAACACTTAGTCGTCGCATATAACCGCATGTATCCTGGCACGGGACTCGCCTGTTTCAACGATAATTACTATTGGACCGACGACGAGAACGAGGACTATATGCTCAAGCCCACGCTCTACTTCGCCACCAGCGATCACACCATGAACACGGGCATTTATATCTTTCACAAGGAGTACCTCTTTGACTCCGAGACCGAGGAGCCGATGTTCATGTATGTTTCCACACGGTTTGGCGAGGACGGCAAGAAGTTGGAGTACCGGTTCTACTTCGACAAGGGCAAGCTCATCAAGCAGCTACCCGAGAAGATAGGAACTGTGGCCGACGATGAACTTGATCCGATGATTGAGGTGGACAAGAACGGCAAGGCGGTAGCCGCCAATCTGCTTCGTGAGATGGAGAACGTGAAGAAAGCCTTCCACGACCAGATCCCCACCTACCCCTGGTAGCCCCAAATGAATAAGAATGGAGAATTGAGAATCTCAACTAAGCAATTTTTCAGCCATCAAGAATTCTCAATTCTCCATTCTTAATTTTACATTCAATTAAAGTCCTAGTTTCTGTTTTACCAGTGGGGTGATGTTGGTGACATTGGGACTGCTGTAGGAGACGGGAGTCTTAGCGGTGTCGAGAATGAGGTCAAATCCCATCTGGTCGCCCACTTCGCGCACGGCGGCATTGATGGCGGCGTTGATGGGTGCCATCAGTTCGGCCTCCTTGTCCTTGAGCTCGCGTGCGGCCTGCTGTTGGTAGGCTTGGATGCGCTTGTCGCTCTCCTGCACTTCCTGCACGCGGCGGTCGCGGATGGCAGCAGGCGTAGCGGGGTCGGTGGCGATGGCCTGGTACTCGGCATACTTCTTGTCGAAGTCGGCCTGCAGCGTCTTGTACTCGGCCTGCAAGCGGTCACTGAGTGCCTTAAGCTTAGTCTCGGCTTGTGCCTTGTCGGGCAACGCGTTGAGCACGGCCTGCGAGTCATAGATGGCAATCTTGCTTTGTGCCATGAGCATCAGCGGCAGCACCACCAATAAGGTCGAGAGAAATCTTTTCATCATAGTTGAATCTAAAATATACCCCTCCTCTTTGAGAGAAAGGGGAGGGGAGTGAGGTTGTAATAATATTTACTTAATTCCCAGTTTCGCCTTCACCTTGGCAGTGAGATCCTCGGCTCCAGTGCCAACGTAAAGAATCGAAGATGTATCATAAATGAACGTGTATCCACCCTCGGCACCTACTGCCTTGATGGCGTCCTGCAGCTTCTGCTGGATGGGGGCAAGCAACTGGTCCTGTTGACGCTGGATGTCCTGAGCGGCAGTCTGCTGGAAGTTCTGAATCTTCTGGTACTCTTCCTGCAACTCCTGCATGTGGCGATCTTTGATGGCCTGCGGAGTAGTTGCATCCTTGTCAGCGGCTTCATAGTCGCTGGCCTTCTTCTGGAATGCGGTCTGCAGGTTCTTGAATTCAGTCTCATACTTCTCGCTGGCGGTCTTCAGGGTGCTCTCGGCGGTAGCCTTCTCAGGCATGACGTTGAAGATTTCCATGGGATTGACATAACCCAGCTTGACCTGTGCCATCAGGCACATGGGGGCAACCACAAAGGCTGCGAGCAATAATTTCTTAAGCATTTCTCTTTTAAGTTATTAAGTTTTAAATAATTGTTTTCGTTTCTCAGAAATCCTGGATGGGACTATTTGCCGTAGCCCAGTTTAGAGAGGACTTCGTTGCTCACGTCGATGCGTGGTGAGGCAAACAGGATGCTCTGTGACGACGCGCGGTCAAAGATGACCTGAAATCCGCGCTCCTCACTGACCTTCTTCATCGCATTGTAAATCTCATCCTGGATGGGCTTGATCAGTGACTGACGTTTCTTGAACAACTCGCCTTGTGGGCCGAAGTACTTGTACTGCAGCTGAGAGGCCTCTTTTTCCTTGGCAACAATCTCGGCTTCCTTTTTCTTCTTCTGCTCGTCGGTGAGGAAGACCATGTCGCTCTGGTAGTTCTTATACATGGTGTCGGCCTCCTTCTTCAGATCGTCCACCTCTCGTTGCCAGCGTTGGGACACTTGGTTCAACTGCTCATTGGCCATCTCATACGAAGGGATATTCTTCAGGATGTACTCCATATCCACAAGGGCAAACTTCTGCGCGCTGGCCGTGAACATGCCGGCCAAGACAGCGACTAACACGAATGCAATCTTTTTCATAGTCATGATGTTTTAAAAAACTTGACTTTTAGACTTACTATTGTTTTTTTGGTTTAATTCTTTAGAATTCTTGTCCCAGCACGAAGTGGAAGTTGCTGCCGCCCTTCTTGCCGAAGACTGTATCGAAACCGTAGCCCCAGTCGATACCCATCATACCAATCATTGGCAGGAAGATGCGGGCACCGACACCGGCCGAACGCTTCATGTCGAACGGGTTGAATTGCTTCACCGACGTCCAGGCATTACCTGCCTCGAGGAATACCAGCGGGTAAATGGTTGCGCTCGTTGAGAGCATCAACGGGAAGTGAAGCTCGAGCACAAAGCGGTCGTAAGCATAACTCTCGCTGCCCCATTGTGTGAAGGCTCCGTTTTCGTAGCCGCGAAGGGCAATGGCCTCAGTAGCATAGGTGTAACTTCCACTCATGCCATCGCCACCAACGTAGAACGTCTCAAACGGCGACTTGATGTGCTTGTTCCAACTGCCCAGCAGACCGAAGTCGGCACGCGTCATCAGCACCAGTGTCCAACGTCCGTCAGGATCGGTCAGCGGAGTGTAGGTGCGTGCTTGGAACTTCAGTTTCCAGTACTCAATCCAGTGGTAAAGCTCCTTCTTGTCGGCCTCGAGGCTGCTCTCTGACAATGCCTTCCAGTCTTTCTTGCCGAACAGGCTTGCCGGTGGGGTGGCGTGGAAACTCAGCGTGAACGTACTACCGCGACGTGTATACAGCGGGTTGTC
>JAEEVE010000028.1 GCA_016290765.1 Muribaculaceae bacterium | reverse complement strand
CCTGTTGCGATAAAGAGCGAGTCTAGACGCGCCAACAAGCGTTCGCGCGAGCCATGCAAAGCCGTCAGTCCCTCGATGTCATGCGGCACAAGCCAGGCATATTGCCAAGCATTGCCCTCACAGTACTCGTCGGCTCCATGGCGTGCCCTGAAGGGATCGAAAGGTGCCAAGAAATCGCCCTTGCCATCGCGGGCTCGGATAAATCCCGTGGCAGGATCAAACAAATTACGGTACTGGTGGCTCAACGCCATGTGGCGGTCATATAGATCTCGACGGCCCAACTTGAGGGCAGCCTGTGCCAATGCCCAATCGGCCAGGTCATACTCGAGCTCAAATGCCACACTCTCGGCCTTCATCGAGTCGCAGGGGATGTAGCCCATGGTGCGGTGCCACTTCAGACCGCGCTCGTCAAGCAACATGGAGCGTTCCATCGCCTCGAGCGCCAACCGCTGGTCAACACCCGGGATATCTTTGAGGACCGCGTCAGCCACCACAGGCACGCCCGGACTGCCCACCATGCAGTTGGTCTCGCGTGCCATCAGGTGCCAAACGGGCAATTTTCCCTGCTCCTGATAGATGCGCAGCATGGTGTTGATGATGTCGGGAGTGATGTCGGGGTGGATGAGGGTCATCAGGGGATGCGCGGCGCGGTAGGTGTCCCACAGGCTATAGGTGGTGTAGTTGACAAAACCTGGATTGGGGTGCACCTTGTGGTCGCTGCCGTGATAGGTGCCGTCAATATCGCAATAGACCGACGGAGCGATCATCGTGTGGTAGAGCGCGGTATAGAAGCAACGCAACACCTTGGGGTCGCGCGACTGGATTTGCACTTTGCCCAAGTGGTGCCGCCAGGCGTCTTGTGCTCGTAACACCGTGCCTTCAAAGTCCCACCCCGCCTGTTCGGTGGCGAGATTGAGCGCTGCTCCTTGGGTCGAGGTTGCACTCAGCCCCACCTTGAGCATGACCTGGTGGTCGTCGCTTGTATCAAAGTCGAAGCGGGCGAACACTTTCTTGGCCTTCACCGAATCGCCAGGCACCTCTACTCCATCGGCGATAAAATGCACCTGTTTGAAAGGGCGCGAAAACACAGCGTGGAAGTAGACGGGATGATGCCATGCCCAACCCGTGGACCAGCGCACGCCCTCGATGGTGGAGTCGTTGAGTACACGCACACAGCCCTCATCGACGGCATCCCAGCCCCCGCCATTGACAAGGTCAAACACGATGGCGCTCTCGTGGCTGGCTGGGAAGGTGTAGCGGTGCAATCCCGTTCGTGCCGTGGCGGTCAACTCGACTCCTACATCATAGCGGGTAAGGTGGGTGGCATAATAACCTGGTCGTGCCACCTCGCGACTGCGGTCGGCATAGCTCCAAAGGCCACTCTGCGGGTCGTCGGCAGTGCCACGGGCATAGGTCACTTTGCCCACGACTGGCATTACGGTGATGTCGTGGAGGTCGCCAATTCCGGTGCCGCTGAGGTGAGTATGTGGAAAGCCTATCACGGTGGAGTCGCTACGGTGATAGCCCGAGCACCAGTCCCAGTCCTGCGGGATGCTCGACGGGCCCAATTGGACAAAGCCGAAAGGCACACTTGCCGAGACGGTCACATGGCCGTGGCCACCCGAGCCAATCAAAGGATCAACATATTGCAGCACATCGGTGGCGCTTCCTGTCAGTGCCATTGCAGTGGCCACGACAGTCATCAGTATATTCTTCATTGTCACGAATTTATTGTCACGAATTAGCGAATGTTCGGATTATTGGTTTTGTAGGAATTGCGTTTTTTTGAGGCTGCTGTAGCGCCCCGTGCAAAGTAACGACTTTTTTTGAAATTATACAACAAATAAGTTGTCTATTACAATTATTTTTGCTACTTTTGCAAAAAATAATAACTTTCAATACTCAACGACAATGAAAAAGTCTTTACTACTTATTGTGCTGGTCTTTTTGTCCAGTGCGTTAATCTTGGCTCAAGAAACCTTCAGCTATGGCGGCTTGACTTTCAAGACAGTATCGTCAAGCGATGCTGTCTATGTGACCGGTGTGAGTACGGAGGGCGCAACCTCTCTATACATCCCCGGTGCGGTACCTTACAACGGCACGAATCACCGTGTTTGGGGTGTCTCGGAAAATGCATTCAAGAACAACACGACCGTGAAGAGCGTTGTCTTCACCTGGGGAACACGCATTGTCGGAACATCCTCTTTCCAAGGCTGCACCAACTTGACCGAGGTTCATCTGTCCAGTTCTATCGCCCGCATCGACGCTTCGGCATTCGCTGGCTGCACCAGTCTGCAGAAGGTGTACTATTCGTCATTTGACTTTCCCTTATTGGGTTGTCAAGCCTCATCCTGGCCCAGCAACAGCGGTATGACCTTGTACATCTCACCATTGAGCGAAAAATCCACAAGCGAGTGGCTGGCGGCAACTGGGTGGAGCAAATTCAGCAGCGCAGTAATGAGCGGTGACGCCTGTGACTACCACCTGCAAGACGGCGGGCAGTATGCTGTGGGTAGCACCGACGCTGAGGGCATAGATGTCTTGCGTTACCTGACCCTGGTTGGCTATAAAAAACCTTCACGAACACCTGGCTACGACCCCACCGAGGATGGCACCGTCTATAAGCCCGAGAGCAATATTTCTGACGGGGGAATAAGGTTTCATTTTACCCGCATTGGCACAGGTGCGCTTAAGAACAATACCGCTCTGAAGACGATTGACTTGACCAACGCCATCTTCCTGACCAGCATCAACAGCGAAGCCTTCATGGGCTGCAGCGCATTGACCACTTTGAAGATATCCAAATCGGTCAACAGTTTGGCCCTCAATTTTATCAATGGCTGCACCTCACTGGGAGCGGTTACCATCGACAGTGAAAACCAAACCTTAGCCAACTATAGCTCATTCGGAGATGTCTATAGCAAAGACCTAAGATCACTTTTACGTGTGCCCGAAGGAAGGACAGGGGCAATGAACTATCCTCCCGAATTAACCACCGTGTGGAGTAGCGCGCATCTCAACTGCAGCCAAATCACTAGAGCCCCTCTGCCCTATGGTGTAAAAACGATTGGGTCCTGTGCCTTTTACGGCTGCTCAAATCTGAATCAGATTAGGATTCCTAGTTCGGTGACGTCTCTGAGTGACGACCGCGTATTCTACAACATCAGTCCCCAGGCATACTTATACATCAACTTGCAGAATCCGCCCACCATCACCACATCTAATTACTTTGGCTTCACCCCCAATAATGTCGACCTGTGTATCCCCTTCGGCAGGGAGAATATCTACTCATCCGCAGGATGGACGGGATTCTACGCGGTCAACCGCAGTGACGTGGGACAGGCCTACGACTTCTGGCCCAGTGGCTCCAGTCCCGCCTACACCGTCATTAGCACAGAGCCCTATACTGCCAATGACGGCACCACCTACGTCGGGCAAGCAAAGACTGTCGCTTTTGGTTCAGCGCTTGTCGGTGGTTCGGCGACAACAATCAATGTGCCAAACTATGTAAACATCAATGGCCAGAATTATGCCGTGACCGAAATAGGTGGAAGGTCGTTCTACTACAAGAACGCCACGACCAACTACACCGTCACGGGTTGCATCAACGTCAAAACCGTCAGCCAAGAGGCTTTCCTGGATCAGCCAGTGACGAGCTATCCCTTTACCCACAACCTCAATCGCATCTCAAATAAAGCCTTTGACGGTGCGGGATTGACGGGAACAGTGCATATTCCTTATGGTGTAGAGTATGTACTTGACGACGCGTTTGCCAACGGCAAGTATTCACGGATTGTGATTCCAAGTTCGGTCTTAGGCCTTAATCTCAATTTCTGTCGCAACACCACCACGCTACAAGAGCTGGTACTCAACCAGAGACTCAGATACAACAGCCAAACTTGGGACCTCGGTACGGTTCCCAACGACTGCTACATCCGCGTGCCCGTAGGCGTGGTTGACCACTACAAGCAGAACAGCTTGCTCAGCTCGCGTGCCAACTACATCACCGCTGGAGCCTACGACTATGCATGGGACAAGAATTACACCAACCGGTATTTCCTGTCCATTCTGAGCACCACACCAGTCACCTACAACGGCACGACCTACGCCGGCAAGGCCAAGTATGTCTATCACCCCTACATCAAAAACTTCTCGGGTGACTATGGTTTCTCCACTTATGAAGAGGACCACACAGTAGAAGGTGACTACCGCCAGTATCTCATCACCGAGATTGGTGACTCGTGCTTTGCTGGAGCGAAGTTCGCCGAAAGCAGCGCACTTCCTGCTGCGTTGACTCGAATCGGAAATTATGCGTTTTACAATGCTGCATACGCTAAAAACAACCTGACGCTGCCTAGCCAGTTAAACGTAATCGGTACTAGCGCTTTTGAAAACTCGAAGATAACCGGCGAGATTAAGATTCCGGCCAGCGTGACCTATATCGGCGATAAGGCCTTCTTCACAACAACTTACAGTTCACTCTATTTCCCCGTCTTTAATCAGTCCATCACGCTTGGGAAACATGTCTGGTCTGTAGGTAGTGAAAGGCCTGTGTGGGTACCCAACGAGTATGCCTACGGATACCTCAATTCCATCAATAGTTCTTGGAACAATGCTTCAGCCTATGCTTCATCCTTGAATGTATACATTAAGCCCTACGCTTCGAGCGTGCCATTCAGCTCGGTGGTACCCACTTACATGTCGCAAAGCGGTATCGATGCCTACATCGCCACCGCCTACGACAAGAGCAACCCCACCCATCAGTTGACCCTCACCAAGGTCAATCATGTTGTGGCTAATACAGGCATGATCTTGACGGGGCTTACCCCAGACCAGGAATACCGCATCGTTCGTGGCAATAACAACGCGACTACACCCGCGACCAACTACCTGGTTGCCACCGCTTCGGAATACGAACTGGTTGATGAACAGACCGTGGGATACTATTGGGATGGTACAGCCGCGACACCGCATTTCATCAGGCCCACCGAATCTTACGCCAGTTGGTATGGCCAGGCCTACCTCAAGCTCAGCAGCACTGAGGGCAGCGGCATCGATGAGGTGTACACCAACCTATGGCCCAAACCGACCATTCCGCGTGGCGACATCAATGGCGACAACAAGGTCGATGTCAGTGACGTGAACATCATCATCAACATCATGCTGGGTAAGGCCAGCGCCAGCAGCTACCCCGGCAATGCCGATCTCAACAACGATGGCAAGGTCGATGTGAGCGACGTCAATATCGTCATCAACATCATGCTGGGCAAGGGATGATTTAATGCACAATGCTCAATGCTCAATGCACAATGCATAATGCACAATGGATAATGGATAATGACTGCCCCGCCCTGAAGAGGGCTAGCGCGCAGCGCGATCTTAATTATAAATTCTCAATTTATATTATTATGAATAATCTTAACAAACTCCTCGTTACCGTTATGATGATGGTAATGGTCTTCAGCGCATCGGCCGAGACTTTCTCTATCGGGAACCTGAAGTATGAAACTATTGCCTACGACAGGGTCGGTGTTATTGGACTGTCGGAAAGCGGCGTCGCAGCCACCAACCTAGCACTCGAGATTCCCGGCACTGTCACCTACAATGGCACCACCTATCGTGTGTATAGTGTTAGGGCGAACTCTTTACAGTTTAGGGACAACATCAAGAGCGTCAGAATCCGCTTTGGTGTGGACATCATCGAGGCCGCTGCTTTTTGGCGCTGTACCAACCTTGAGACCTTGTATTTGCCAAGTTCACTCAGTCAAATAGTCGACGGTGCCTTATACCTCTGCAATAGCCTGAAGACCGTCTACTATGCTGGCTTCAACTTCCCCAAGCTGGGTGTCTACTTCCCCAGCAACAGCAGTATGACCCTGTACATCTCCCCGTTGTCAAAGCGTTCCGTTGCCGAATACAAGGCCGCCGATGGATGGAAGGAGTTCACCAACGTGGTTAAGTCGCCGGCAGCTAGTGACATTCTTATGGCTGATGGAGGTTATTATTCGATAGGTTACTCCGATCAATGGGGCCCGACCACCTTTCGCAGCGCAACACTCGTGGGTTACTACCCCTTTGGTGACGGCACTAACGATGGGGCAATGTATAAACCCACCGGTCCGGCTTACGCTCCAGCGAATATCATTCCCTTCACGATTGACACCATCGGTCCCAATATCTTCAATTCTCAGCCTACGATCAAGACCATTGACCTGAGCAACGCCACCAGCCTCAAGTACATCAACACAATTGGTCCTAGCACTGGTGTCACCAATGTTACCAAGCTGGTGTTACCCCCATCGAACTTCAGCTTCAACACCACCACATTCGATAACTTGACCGGCGTGTCTGCATTCGAGCTAGCTTCGGGAAGTACGAGCTTCTCCATCTACGATGGCTGCCTCTACAACAATTACCAAAACTACCTTTACCGTGTGCCACGAGGCAAGACCGGCAGTATGTCTTACCCCTCTACATTGCTCTGGCTATGGATCGGCTGTCATGAGAACTGCACCAATATTACCGATGCTTATCTGCCTTACGGTGTGGATATCATCAAAGATAATGCTTTCTTTGGTTGCAGCAACCTGAAATATATCAAAATTCCCAGCTCAGTCACCAGCTTGAGCACTAGCAACGTGTTCACGGGCATCAATTCGAGCGCATACGTCTATATCAACATGCCGAACCCGCCCACCATCACGGTAAGTGATTACTTCGGAACAAATAGCAATATCGACCTGGCGGTGCCTTACGGAAAGGAGCAGACCTACAAGAATGCCGGATGGACAGGCTTCTACGGATATAACCGTAGTGGTGTAGGACAGGCATACGATGATTTGATTGGCTCGCTTTCTCCAGCTTGTACCGTCACCAGCACGGCATCCTTTACCGCTATTGATGGAACGACCTATGCCGGACGCGTCAAGACCGTCGCGCATGGAAGTGCTGTAATCGGCGGCTCGGCAACTTCAGTCGAAGTGCCGAACTATGTCACTATCAATGGCAAGAAATATGCGGTGACCATGATTGGTGAGAAATCATTCACCTACAAGAGTACATCACCCAACTACACCGTCACGGGTTGTGCCAATGTCGACACCGTCGGTGCATACGCCTTCCAGAACCAGCCCATCACCAGCTATCCCTTCGGACACAACTCCTCAAGATATATCATGGGCTATGCTTTCGACGGTGCAGGATTCACGGGAACGTTAGCACTGCCTTACGGCATCAGATTTCTGGGCGGTCATAGCTTCGGTAACGGCAAGTACAGCCGCTTGGTTGTACCCAATTCGCTCGCGACCCTCTATGGTTCATTCTGCTATAATACTTCCACGCTCACCGAACTGGTTATCAACAAGAACGGCAGCAATTACTACAATTACACGGGTTGGGACCTAGGCACAGTGCCCAACACCTGTTACATCCGCGTGCCTACGGGCGTGGTCAAACAGTACCAGCAGAACAGCGTGCTCAGTTCGCGTGCCGACCATATTACTGCCGGGGCCTACGACTTTGCTTGGAATAACAATTTTGGAAATTATTATTTCCTGACCATCACCAGCACAGCATCGACCACTTACAACGGCACGACCTACGCCGGGAAGGCCAAGTATGTCTACCATCCCAATATCCAAAACTATTCGGGAACGAATAATTTTGGTTTCAGTACCTCTGAGGAGGACCGCACTGTCAGTGGCGACTATCGCAATTACCTCATCACCGAGCTTGGCGACTCGCTGCTCTACGGTAGCGGATTTGTAGGGGGCACCATCCCGCCTGCCGTGACCCGCATCGGCCAAAGCGCCTTCTGTGGTAGTGCATACGCCGTAAACAACCTGACGTTGCCTAGCGGCCTGACTTTTATCGGTCACGATGCGTTCTACGCCAGCAAAATTACCGGCGAACTTAAAATCCCCGCATCGGTAACACAGATTGAAAGTTATGCGCTGAACACATCCACGCTGAGCTCGATCTATTTTCCCAGCATAATGCCCACCATGGGCTCGTATGTGTGGAACGCGAGCTTCAACGGCACCGTCTGGGTTCCCAACAATTATGCCAGCTCGTATCTGACGACAGCCAATGGTTGGAGTGAGAGCTACGGAAACAAACTGGGCGTGTGGTTTAAGCCCTATGCTTCCAGCGTGCCTTTCAGTTCGGTTTTGCCCACCAATCTGGCGGGAAGCAACATCTTTGCCTACATCGCCACCGCCTACGACAAGAGCAACCCCACCCAGCAGTTGACAATGACCATGGTCGATCAGGCGGCCGCAAACACGGGCATGATTCTGACACGCCTTACCGCCAACCAGGAGTACCGCATCAAGCAACCCACCAGTACCGTGTCGGCACCTGCGACCAACTATCTGGTTGGCACTCCTCGGAGCACGGTTCGCGTCGACCAAGAGACCGTGGGATACTACTGGGGCGGTTCGGCATCGAAACCACACTTCATCAAGCCCACCAGCGCATATTCCAGTAACATTGGCCAAGCCTACCTCAAGCTCAGCAGCACGCAGGCTAGCGGCATGGATGATGTTTACACCGACCTCTGGCCCAAACCTATGTTGTCGCGTGGTGACCTCAATGACGATGGCAAGGTCGATGTGACCGATGTGAACATCATCATCAACATCATGCTGGGCAAGGTCAGCGCCAGCGACTACCCCGGCAATGCCGATATTAATGGCGATGGCAAGGTCGACGTGAGCGATGTCAACATCGTCATTAACATCATGTTGGGCAAAGTTTAAAAATTACTTCTATGAAAAGGTTTTTCTTCTTGATTTGTCTGCTTGTTAGCGGATTGACAGTTGTGGCGCAAAAGCAGTATGTCAACATCATCGCCACGGGGCAGTCGGCACGCGAGGGCATCAGTCTGAGCGGTGCCATCCCCGACGGGATGCAGGACTACTACACTAGCTACTATGGCAACATCGTCACACTGGGCGATGTGATGAACGAGTTGGCGCAGCATGGATTCGTTGTCGAACGGATGAGCAGCGACTGCGCTTCGACATCGGGCGGCATGAACTACCGCGAGATTGTCATCATGTCGAAGGCGGCTGCTCCCGAAGAAGGCGCGATACCAGCCGTCGGTGTCACCGACCCCAATGCGACCGAAATAGCACACTACAACCTGCAAGGTCTCCCCGTTGATGCCAACGAGAAGGGCGTGCACATTGTTGTGTACTCGGACTACACCGCCCGCACCGTGGTGGTGCAGTGAGAGTTTATAGTTAAGAGTTAAGAGTTTATAGTAGCCCCCTCCATCTCGCTTCTGGTGAAATGGAGGGGGCAACGGTTTTTCTACTAATTATTCCTCTACATGAACGAACACCATCTTCGCGCCTTCGCTATCGGTGAGGACAAGGCGGGAGTCGGTGAGTTCATCGATTGTGAATGGTTCTTCGTTCCAATCGAAATCCTCGGCCAGACTAACCTTCAGTTGTTGCTTTTGCTCGTCAATCACCGGTTGCATTAACTCTATCTCATTGGCCGACATACCTTCAATATCACAGTTCACCTCTGCCATCTTAGGGATCAATGTCACCTTCAGCGAGTCACCAACGCGCGAATACATCCCCGGAACCATGTATGTAAAGGCGATCGTTTTATTGTCATTAGTCTTCACAATAAGCAAACTCACAGCACAGGCACCCTCGGGATCAAACATCATCAAGAGCCCTCCATCAATATCATTGTCGCCCTGATTAGTAAACCAGTTCTTTCCTGTCAGGCTCTGCGCCTGTGCGGTCACCGCCACGGCTACCAGCATAAGTAATGTTATAATCTTTTTCATTTTTTATAAATTTATAGAGGCACTAGACATACTAGATTGACTAGACTCTAGGTGTTTTGTGTGAGCAAAGGTAATCATTTTATTGAAAATAGATGAGCAATCCCATAAAAAACTTGTGAGGTTGTGAAAAAAATCGTAATTTTGCGTTTTGAAATCATTCTTTACGGCTATGTCTTTAGTAGATAATTGTAACAATATATTTGACCATACTGTTGAACTGTACCATGTGACCGATGATGTGGATGCCCAAGTGGCTACCCCCTACCCCTCCGGCACCATTGAGGCCAGTCTATTCCGTAAGAACTGGATTGACGCGGTTCAGTGGCACCTAGAGGACATCATCCGGGACCCGCAAATTGACCCCGTCGCCGCATTGGCATTGAAGCGTCGCATCGACCGCTCGAATCAGGACCGTACCGACCTGGTAGAAGAAATCGACACCTATTTCCGCGAGAAATTCAAGGACGTGTCAGTATTGCCCGACGCGACCCTGAACACCGAGAGTCCTGCGTGGGCCATCGACCGCCTGTCGATCCTAGCATTGAAGATTTATCACATGCGGGAGCAAGTGAATCGCACCGACGCCAGCGAGGAGCACCGCATAAAGTGCCAGGCAAAATTGGACGTCCTGCTCGAGCAGCGCGAAGACTTATCAACTGCCATCGGCCAACTGCTGGACGACATTGCTGCAGGCCGCAAGTACATGAAGGTATACCGCCAGATGAAGATGTACAACGACCCCTCGACCAATCCTGTGCTCTATGGCAACAAATCGTGAGATAAAAAATGTGCTGGTGTTGCGCTTTTCCGCTCTGGGCGACGTAGCCATCACCATTCCAGCGCTCTACTCGGTGTGCCGCGCTCATCCCGACAAGCGCTTTGTCATGGTCACCCGCCAGTGGTCGGCCTACCTATTTATCGACCGCCCTTCCAACCTGGTGGTGCGTGGTGTCGATGTCAAGGACGAATATGCTGGTGTCTGGGGCATGATGCGGCTGGCACGCCAGCTACGCAAGCAGTATCAGATTGACGCCGTCGCCGACTTGCACAGTGTGTTGCGATCGTGGGCAATCGACACCACCCTGCGCTTGAGCGGCGTGCCTGTCGTGCGCATCGACAAAGGGCACAGCGAGAAACGGCAATTGGTCAAGGGAAAGTTGCGACAACAACTCACAACAAGCCACGACCGCTATGCCGAGGTGTTCCACCGTCTGGGACTGGACTTTGAGGAGACGTTTGAGGGATTTGGTCCACAAACAACCGCAGCGCTCCCTGCCAAGACGGCCGAGGAGCATTGGATTGCGGTAGCGCCGTTCTCACAACACCGCGGCAAGGAGTATCCGCTTGACAAGGTGGAAGCTGTGATTGACCTTCTACTGCAGCAACGTGACGATGTTCACATCATCCTGTTTGGTGGCGGCAACAAGGAGAAAAAATTGCTAGCTGGCGTCGCCCATCGCCACGCGCGCACCATCTCGCTGGCCGGCATCAAGCACGGATTTACCGATGAGTATGCTGTGCTGCAGCAATGCGAAGTAATGGTGTCGATGGACTCGGCCAACATGCATCTGGCATCGCTCACCCGCACTCCAGTAGTGAGTGTATGGGGGGCAACGCATCCCTGGTGTGGCTTCATGGGTTGGAAACAAGACCCATCGAACGCTGTGCAGCTCGACTTGCCTTGCCGCCCGTGCGCTGTGTTCGGCGAGAAGGACTGCCGATATGGCGACTACCACTGCCTGACCGACCTGCCACCGCAACAAATCGCCGAACGTGTATTAAACCTGCTGAAATAAAGAAACGCTCGCCACCAGGTGGGCGTTCTTCTTTCTCATCCTGGCACGCACTGCTTGACACCGACCATGAGTTCCCAGCATGGCCATTACCCATGTCATCAAATTTATTGACCAACGAAAAAACATTTTTTCCGTTAAATAACTTCAAAAGTTAGCATGGAATCCGGGGATTTTGTACCTTTGCAGATTGTAGCACGCAATACTGCATGACTCGAGCAGAGAAACAAACATACGACGTGATCGTGATTGGTGGTGGCGTTACTGGCGCTGGCACCGCACGTGACTGCGCATTGCGCGGCCTGCGTGTGCTGCTGCTTGAACGCGGTGATTATAACCACGGTGCCAGCGGCCGCAACCACGGTCTGATGCACAGCGGTGCACGATATGCAGTGACCGACCCCGAGAGCGCACGTGAGTGCGTTGAAGAGAATGCCATCTTACGCCGCATTGCCAGCCATTGCATCGAGTCGACCGACGGCCTGTTTGTCACGCTGCCCGACGATGACTTGAGTTACCAATCGACCTTTGTCAAGGCATGTCGCCAAGCTGGCATCAAGACCGAGATTCTCACGCCTTCGCTGACTCTGCTGCTCGAGCCGTCACTCAACCCGCAGGTGCAAGGCGCAGTGCGCGTGCCCGACGCGTCGATCGACCCGTTTGCCCTCACCCAAGCCAACCTAGTTGACGCCCGCCTGCACGGCGCCGTCACACTCTGTTACCACGAGGTGACTAGCCTCCTGGTCAATGGTGGCCGTGTGGAGGGCGTGCAGACACTGAACAAACGCACTGGTGAAAGCATTGACTACCATGCGGCAGTGACGATTAATGCGGCAGGCATCTGGGGAGCCAACTTGCTGCGCAGTGCCGGCATTGAGGTGCAGATGTTCCCCGCCAAGGGGACAATGCTCATCTATGCCAAGCGCGTCAACAACATGGTGCTGAACCGCTGCCGCAAGCCCTCGAACGGCGACATTCTTGTGCCCGACGGCTCAGTAAGTGTGATGGGCACGACGAGCGACCGCATCGCCATGGACACAATCGACGACCTGCGCGTGACCGAAGCTGAGGTGCGCTTGCTCGTAAGCGAGGGCGAGAAGCTGGTGCCGGCATTGAAACAAAACCGGTTGTTGCGTGCCTTTGCGGGTGTGCGTCCACTCATTGCGTTGGACGACGACCCCGAGGGACGTTCCATCAGCCGCGGCATCGTCTGTCTGGATCATGCATCGCGCGACGGAATGGAAGGACTAATCACCATCAGCGGCGGAAAACTCATCACTTACCGCAAAATGGCTGAGCAGGCTACTGACCTTGCATGCCGCAAACTGGGCGTGGAAGCCTCATGCACGACCGCCACTACCCCACTGCCAGGCTCGGAAGAGAAAAAGTCGGCACGCGATGTCTTTAGCCCATCGCACAAAAGCAACGCCGCCAAGCGACACGGCACGCGCGCCAATCAGATACCTAGCGATAGTCCACAAGACCGCACGCTCATTTGCGAATGCGAGCATGTGAGCGTGGGCGAAGTCAAGTATGCCATCGAGCAGATGAACGCCCACGACCTGGTGGACTTGTTGCGACGGACACGGCTGGGCATGGGACAGTGCCAAAGCAAGTCGTGCGCCTGCCGCACCGCCAACCTGCTGGCACAACTCACCGGCTACCCGACCCGTGCGCTACGCGACCTGGCTACCCTGCTCGACGAGCGGTGGAAGGGCATCAAGCCCATTGCCTGGGGACAAACCCTGCGTGAGACGCAACTCACGGCCGAGATCTATCAAGGTCTGTGCGGCCTGGATAAAGCCATCAATGACCGGAAGGAGGAGCAGCCATGAACAAGACCTCGTTTGATACCCTGATCATCGGCGGTGGGCTGAGTGGCCTGACCTGCGGCGTTGCCCTGGCCAAGACAGGAAGGCGGGTGGCTATCGTTTCGGCTGCACCATCGGCACTGCAACTGAACGGTGGTGCGATGGAACTGCTGGGATATGTTGACGGTCAAGAGGTTGCGCATCCACTAGAAGCCATCGCCTCGTTACCGCAAGAACATCCCTACCAAAAGGTGGGAGCTGACCGCTGTGGCGCGCTCGCCGATGAGGCCAAGCAACTGCTCGCCGACACGGGCATCTATACCACCGGAACTGCCACACAAAATCACTGGCGCATTACTCCGCTGGGTGTTACCAAGCCCGCCTGGCTGTCGCTACGTGGCATGGCCACCAGCGATGCGCCCAACCGTCTGCCCTGGAAACGGGTGACACTGCTGAACCTGCAGGGCTTCATCGACTTTCCCATCCAGTTTGTCGCACACAATTTGTCACAACTGGGCTGTGAGGTAATCATTCGTGATATCATGGTGGAACGCATCTGCCAACCACGACGCACTGCCGCCGAGATGCGTGCTGCTAACCTGGCGCGCACCATTGGTGCAGGCAGCAAGTTGCAGGAACTGGCCGATGCCATCAACAAGGCTTCAACCGCCAACGAGGTGGTGCTCCTGCCCGCCATCACAGGCATGGAAGATGACTACCCCGTGATGCAGTTGCGCCGCCGTGTAGCAGCCTCGCTTCACTTCCTGGCAACGATGCCTCCCTCGGTTCCCGGCACACGTATGGCTACCATGCTGCGCCACTACTTCAAGATGCTGGGGGGCACCTACCTGGCTGGTGACACTGCCTGCCGTGCCGAGATGGCTGATGGACGTGTCACAGGTGTGTATACCGCAAAGTCGCTATCTACACCACTCGTTGCCACGCACTATGTACTGGCCTCAGGCTCACTGATGAGTCAGGGCCTGATTGCGACGGCCGACGGCATCATTGAACCGCTATTTGGTCTCGATGTTGACGCACCAGCCGAGCGTGAGAAGTGGAGCCACTACGGTCTGATGGGTGACCAGCCGTTTATGCATTCCGGCGTGATCACCGACAGCACGCTGCACGCCATGAAAGACAACAAGGCCATCGAAAACCTGCAGTGCATCGGTTCGGTTTTGTCGGGGCACAACCCGCTCACCATGGGCGATGGCACTGGTGTGGATCTGCTCACCGCCTTCGCCGTGGCACACGATATCATTTAGGGGTCAGGACGCTGCGCGCTTTCAGGGGTCAGAATCTTGCAAATTTAAAGTTCTTGTATTGCCTTTGCGCCCAAAATAATGGGAACAATATACTAGTTGTCTCCCACGGGATGCTTTGTCGCTGAAAGCGACTGATTTGGATAATCTCGACTGCACTCGGCAATCAATGCAAGCATTATTGCACTCGTTGGCACGAGATTTGAGTTAATTTAAGTTAGTAAAGGTTGTAGAGTTTGAGTTTTTTTCGTACCTTTGCAGCTTGATTGGGAAAATTATATATTTTTAGATGTTTAATATCTTGAAACCTATAGGTTTAACTACCATATTGCTGTGCTTGGCAATAGGGCTGAGTTCGTGCTTTAAGGACGAGCCACTGAACGCCGAGTGCGACATCGAACAGGTGTCGATACACGTCGCCAACCCCAACGAGGTGTTTTTCCAGGTGACCGACACACTGAAGCAGGTGCTCTATACCGACAGTGTCATCAATTTTAACGTGCGCTCGCACGCCGACCTGACCGCGCTGGCCCCTCGCTTCGTCCTAACCGAAGGCGCGACGATTGTTCCTGCCAATGGTTCGATTCAAGACTTTAGCCAAGGTCCTGTGACCTATACTGTTACCTCACAAGACGGACAGTGGCACCGACGCTACTACGTGAGCTTTACGCCCGTGATGGTGACCGTGAGCGACACACTGACTTACGACTTCGAACACTTCGAGCTAGACAGCAAGACGCAACACTACTATGTGTGGCACAACACACTGGCTGATGGCTCGCTGGGTAATGACTGGGCAAGTGGCAATCTTGGTTACTATGCAAGCGACATGTACGCTGCAGTCGATAGTTATCCTACCGTTCCTATGGCAGACGGCTACGACGGCTACGCCGTACGGTTAACAACCCGCGACACAGGACCGTTCGGCAGACAAGTGGGCAAACCCATCGCTGCTGGAAACCTGTATATCGGTGAGTTTGACTTGACTCAAGGCTTATCCAAGCCTCTCCTGGCCACTCACTTTGGTCTCCCCTTTGGCAAACGACCCGTTAAGCTTACCGGTTATTATAAGTACAAGCGAGGTCCAAAGTTCATGGTATTAAGGGACAAACAATTTGTCGAAGACCCTAACCGCCAAGACGAGGGTTCTATCTATGCGGTGTTCTATCGCAACCACGACGCACAAGGCAATCCTGTCATGCTGCTGGGTGATGACGTGCAGACCAATCCCAACATCGTCGCCATCGCCAAGATGCCCAAGGTGGATGATACCAGCCAATGGACACCGTTTGAGATTGAGTTCAATTATAGCAAAGAGATTGTTCCGGAGGCCTTGGAACAGTTTGGTTACAACCTGACCATCGTGTTTGCCTCGAGCGTTAAGGGCGACCTGTTTGAGGGTGCCATCGACAGTGAGTTGTGCATCGACAAGGTGCGGCTGATATGTAGCAAGGAGGAGTAATTCAATGCATCATGCATCATGTTCTTCTAAATTGACAATGAAATTAGTAACAACGATATTGACTGTATTGCTTGCTGTGGGGCCGGTAATGGGCCGCACGGTGGTTGAGACGGTGAAACATACCTTCGCTGAACAGTTGCAGTATACTGTTCGCGTGGGTTATAATGTGGGTGGCAATATGCCGCTGGGCATGCCCGAGGAAATCCGCGGGTTGAACAACTACACGCCACAGCTGAACCCCGTCATCGGCGGCGACATACAGTTGCCCATCAACGACCGCTGGGCCGGCTACATCGGTCTGCGTTTTGAGAACAAGGCGATGAGCGAGGATGCCAAGGTGAAGAGCTACAACATGGAGATTAGTAAAGGTGGGCAAACCATGGGTGGCCGGTTCACTGGCGACGTGATGACCAAGACGAGCGAGTGGATGCTTACCCTTCCCATCCAGGCCATGCTGCATTGGAACAAGGTTGACTTGCGCCTGGGTCCGTATGTGTCCTACTTGATTAACCGCGAGTTCAGCGGCTGGGCACACAACGGCTATCTGCGTGTCAATGATCCCACAGGCGCCAAGGTGATGCTGGGCGAGGATGTCAACGAGCGTGGTGACTATGACTTCAGCGAGCACATGTGCCGTTGGCACTTCGGCATCGGGCTGGGAGCCGACTGGCACTTCGGCAAGCGCATGGGAGCTTATGCTGAGTTGAACTGGGGCGTGACGCCGACGATGCGTGGCAACTTTCACACCATCGAGCAGAAGCTGTTCCCCATTTATGCCACGCTGGGGTTGACATATAAGCTGAAATAAGAGCCTATGCCTAGCCCCCCTACCCCCCCTAAAGGGGGACTTACAATGAGAAAGATTTGTTTACTTGTTAACACGTTTACTAAACAATAAAAAAGATGAAGAAAATTTTTACGCTTTTTGCCGCGTTGGTTTGCATGATGAGTTTGCAGGCCACGACGGTGACTGTCACGCCTTATGGAAATGTTGGCGCCGTGACAGTCGATGGTACAACCTACAACAATCTACCCATCACCACCCAGGGTGATATCCATCTGGTAGCTATCAACCGCGAAGGCATCTCGTTGCTTGTGCGTTACACCGACACAAACACCGTTTCTGCCATTGGCACCGTCAATGGTCAATCTGTTAATTATAATAGTGATACCATTGCCGCTTACGCCAAGACTTTCCAAATTCCCAATAGCGATTTTGAGACTTGGACATCTAACACAACAGAACCCAGGTACTGGCATGGTTTCAAAAGTGCAAAAGGTAGTCTTGCTAGTATGGCAGCTGGAACTTTGGACAGTAGCGATGAGGTACGACCAGGCTCTTCCGGCACGTCTAGCGCCTTAATTGAATCCAGCACTTATATCGTCGTCAATAACGGAACGATGACCAATGGGCAACTTAATGCTCAAAGTATGACAGCAGCTAACACTTGGAACCATAGCGAAATGGATCAATCATCCAGTGCTACAGATAAAAATGGTGACAAGTTTTATACAGCTCTTCTTGCAAAGCCCGATGCAATCAAAGCGTGGCTCAAATTCAGTCAAGGTTCTGTCAATACAAACTATCCATATGCCACCTTAAGTGCTGTACTTTTTAATGGTAAATACTACCAAGATCCTGAGCCTAAAAAAGGTGACAAAAGTGCTATAGTTTCTGGCACAGCTTACACTCAAGCCGATGTGGACAGTGCTGCGGCAAGAGTTGCAGCCAAAGCCCAAAATGCACAAATTACCACAGGTGATTG
>JAEEVE010000273.1 GCA_016290765.1 Muribaculaceae bacterium | reverse complement strand
GAACTGGTTAGAACAATGCCCCAAACACGCGACTGTGGAGGCCGTGGATCCACTCGGGGAAAATCCAGAAGAAGAGGATGATGAGGATGAAACCAATGGAGCCGCAGATGTTGATAAACTGCTGCGACGGTCTCCTGCCAGTCAACATTTCGTAGCAGGCAAGAATGATGGCCCCGCCATCGAGCGGATAGACGGGCAGGATGTTGAGTACGCCCAGAATCAGCGACAGCGACATCACGGGCCAAATGGCATCCTCCCAACCAATCGGTAGGAAGGGTAGGGCGAGGTAAAAAATGAGGAAGGTGGCAAAGTTGAGCATCACGCCGCCTGCCGAGATGACCAGCCGTTGCCAGGCGGGCTTGGCGTTGAGCAGGCGGGAGTCAAATACGGTGAAGCCTCCCAGCGGAAGCGATCCCAGGCTCCAAGTGATGTCGCGCCATCCGCTGCCGCCAGTTATCTGCTTGGGCTTATAGCTCACAAAGCACAGCAAGAACACCTGCATCTCCTTGATGACGCAACCAAACGACTTGCCGGCAATCACATGACCCAACTCATGGATAATCACCACAATGGCAAGGGCTAGCATCGGCATCCAACTCTCGTAAAACCAAAAATAGCAAATGGCAGCACCTATAAACAGCTGCACCCAGTTAAAGGTCAACCCCTCCTCGCCATTGTCCTGCATCTCATTCCCCTTCGGCAAGTTCTCAATCTCATTCATATTAAGTAGTTCGTTCTTAAATATGCCAACGATTTGATTGTCAAATCATTGGCATATTTTTTAGTGAACCCGTGGGGAGTCGAACCCCAATCGAAGGAACCGGAATCCTTTATTCTATCCATTGAACTACGGGTCCAAAATAAGGATTATTTGCGTTTTGCGGGTGCAAAATTACTATTTTTTTCGTAACTTGGCAAATTCAAATCTGTTTTTGCCAAAAAAGTATGATGAGAAACATCGTGTTTGACCTGGAAGGGGTAGTTAAGTTCACCCCCAGAGGGGGTGTTATCTACTTTTTATTAAAAAAAGAAGCCAGATTATTTGCAAACCAGGATAATTTGTGCTACTTTTGTGATGCTTTTCTGAATTATCTCATGCAGATTGGCAGATTTGTTTGTCTAGTTTTATCTGCATGAGTTTAGATAGTTCGTGACAATTAATATATGACAATAAAGATTGAGGTTTATGAAAAAGAAATTATTTACTCTAATCATTTCCTTGATGCCAATATGTGTGTTGGCGCAAGGGTGGCCAGCCAACTATGGCGGCGTGATGCTTCAGGGCTTCTTCTGGGACTCATGGACACAAGATCCCATTAACAGCCCACGAGGTGGAGCACTGAACTTTCTTGATGAGAATACGTTTGGGCTACAGGAAGGTTATACTTGGGCAACGATGTATGGCGCTGGCTGGGGATCAGGCGAAGAATGGCAGGTTCCCTTGACAACTTGGAACAGTCTTCTCGCTCACAAAGATGAGATTGCCCCCTATATCGACCTGCTGTGGTTGCCACAGAGCGGTTCCACCATCTGCCCTCCTACCACACGATTCAAGAAAGAAATGGACACGAGTGGTCGTAATGCCTGGCGTGCCTGGCGAAACGGTCAGTATTATGAGTTTACCAATGAGATGGAAATCAATCAGCCTGACTGTATGGGTTTCGTGCCGGTATTCTATTTCCATCATGGTATAGATAATGTTGACAACCCCTGGACCTATACCTACCACTGGGGAAGTTATACCGATGAGAACCCCACAAATGAGGTGAGGACATTCACGCCCAAATCCTATTTCGGTACCGAAACTGAGTTACGCAACCTCATCAATGCCTATCGTGAAGCTGGCACTGGTGCCGTAGAAGACGTGGTTGCAAACCATCGCGGTTGCTTCGGAACCTGGGATTTTGTTAACGACAACGGCGACATCACATTCTACGCCTCCAAAGGCAACTTGGACTTCCCAGAGGAAGATTACACAGGCCAGTTCGCCAACTTGGGTTGGGATGCCATTATGAATGGACAAACCAACTATGGCACCGAGAGGATCGCTTGGGATGCTTACGACGTGTGTAGCGACGACGAAAGTGCCAATTTTGGTGGACACCCGCAAGGCGGTCCTGACTGTGGTGGCCAAGGCGAGTGGGCTCGCGACATCCAGCACCACAACCCCAACACGCGTGCCAAGGTAGTGAAATACCTCGACTATTTGAAGAACAACCTGGGCTATCTGGGCTTCCGCTATGACTATGCCATGGGATTCGAAGGCGTACACTATGGTGAGTACAATACCATCCTTCGTCCCCCCTTCAGCGTGGGTGAGTATTGGGGCGCGACAAGTAACATCTCGAGCTGGATCGGCAGTACATCTATGGAGGGCAACTACCAGAGTGCCGCCTTCGACTTCCCGCTGATGAGTAAAATCAATGATGCATTCAATGGTGGACGCCACTTCCGCTGGCTGAGAGATGCCGGTCTAATCGGTGACCATGACATGCGTCGCTATGCTGTGACCTTTGTCGACAACCATGACACCTTCAAGGACTTGCCCACCGATGGTAGTAACTACAACTACCAGCACCGTACCAATCATAACATAGAGGAGGCTAATGCCTTTATTCTTGCTATGCCAGGTACGCCCTGCCTGTTCTATCCGCATTTTATGCATCCCGAGTGGCATGAACACATCTGCAATATGGTTAAGGCTCGCCGTGCTGCTGGTTTGCACAACATGAGTGAGATTGATTCGATTTCTGAAACGGGCAATGACGGTATCACATGGTTTGTTAATGGCACTAATGGACAAGTTTGTCTGCAGCTAGGCGATGCGGCTGGAGAAAGCATTCCTGATGGTTTCCAAGAAGTGTTCCACACCGACATTTGCCGCTATAGCATCAGCGCAGGACTTGACTGGCAGAACAATAGTAAGTCGCCGCTGATTACCGGTTATCCTATCATCAGCCGTAGCACTTGTGCTTTCAGCGGTGATATTACTGTGAGCGTGAAACCTTCAGCAAGCGACGTCACCCTAGTTTACACCACCGACGGTACTGAGCCCACAGCTAGTAGCGAGACAATCACGGGTGCAGCCGGTAAGGATCTCACATTCACTGAAACTACCACCCTAAAAGTTGGTGTTCTGACCGGCAATGTAGTGCAAAGCGTCGTGTCGAACAAGTATGCCAAGACCGACGAAGCCAACTCGGTGACCATCTACGTGAAGGCCGACGACGCTCCCAACCTGTATCTTTGGAGCAATAACAAAGACTACTTCCCCAACGGTGGCTGTGCCGGTAACAAGACCACCGAGATGAGAACCGTAAAGGGTATCAAATGGCACTGCAAGACATTCAGCCTGCCTGATTACTCTAATGGTGAGTACTATAATCTGATTATCAACTGGGACGGTGGCTCTCAGTCGCACACCATCACGGGCATTACTAGCGACCGCTACTTCACCTACGCCAACGGTCAGCCCATTGATGTGACCGAGGAATACATCGGTTATGAGCTCAAGCTCACCGCTGACAAGAAACCCGGCGTGTATAACAATGACGTGAACATTACTCTCACAGCCAGTTCACCCGACATCACCATCGTGTACACCACCGATGGTTCTGAGCCCACCGCCAGCAGCTCGCAGCTGACAGGTAGCGGCACGGTGAAGATTATCGGTGCCGGAACTCATGTGCTGCGTGCCGCCCTGCTCGTCGCTGGCCAGGTCATCAAT
>JAEEVE010000272.1 GCA_016290765.1 Muribaculaceae bacterium | reverse complement strand
CAATATTGCCTTATTTAATAGTTAACGCTACTATTAATAAGACGCTCAATAAGCATAAAATGTTGCAGCATAAAGAAAATTTAACAATAATTGTTTTCAGTAGGGACTACTTGAGTTTATTCTTTGTAGACTTGTAGTTCATCAGCCGCTGGTAATCATCCTGCGCTGTTGTTCATGAGTTTTATAACTTTGGTATAAGTTCTTCAACCGCTTATGGTTGTAAAAGACGCTGAGCGAAAGACTGGAGCTTACTTATCTGCTCTTATGCCAACACTTTTTCCGTTGGTTGGCTTATCAATAAAGTACCATATAGCAATCCAGAATACAATTACGCAGATGAAAGCTACTTGATAAGTGGTGTCAGCGAGTCTTCCGCGCATTGCGAAGTTCACGATGCCATGAAACGCTGCGCAGAAGAGGAGCGAATGAGTATCTGTCGCGACCCTTCCAATTCCCCATGAGGCAAATAGCAAAATAAAGAAAAAAGGCAAGATGTTGCGCGAATTAAAATCTAAATGCCAGAGGAACCACATCACCGTGATAATGAGGACATATTGCCACACGGGTAATCCTTTGAGTTCGTTTTGCAAGAAACCTCGCCAACCATACTCCTCTAAAAGTCCATATACAAATGCCATAAAGCATATGATAGCAGTGTCTAATCCACCGATGATGCCGAAAACGAGGCATGGTACAGCGATGGTTGCAATGGATTTCCAAACAGACTTACCTGTGATGGTATATTCGGTCTTGCGCTTGAAAATAGCCATAGCAACAAGTGCTCCAATGATAGGTCCAATGCCTGTGGAAAGTTCTAAAGCATAGTTCACTCCATGGGAAGGGTACTTGTTGCCGAGAATCGTTGTTATTAGGCGCAGAGTTAAGGCTATTATATAAAACGTAACTATTGCGCCCCAGTGAATGTTCTTATAAACACATTTCATTCTTGTATTCTCAAATTGATCTATTGTTCTAATTTATACCGCAAAGATAAGCAATTTTCTCTACCTGCCTATGCAAGAGAAATAAATGAGGCAAGAAGAACTGTCCCTCTTGCCTCATTGTGAGATGATTGTCAGAAGTTAAAGCCGTGGCCGTTCCACCGGAGCGGTTTTTCCTTGATTTTTCTTTCTTCATTCCACCATGCTACAGTGATGTCCTTGCCGGTGCGTGGCAGGCTTAAGGAGAAAGATGCGTTTTCGACTACACCAAATGGTGCATCGACACCGATATCCTCGGCGTAGCACAAAATCATTCTCTTGGTGGCATTGTTGTAGCGGTAAAACTCCCGATTGTCAAATTGGCCCGAGATGTATCGGCCATTCATGTAGGTTTGGCGGATGCAAGCAAAGATCTTGTGTTTATGGTCGCTCTCGTTCCAGAAACACATTTCTATCCTGGTCAGATACTCGCCATATTTTTGCTCATAGAGCAAGTAACCATTCTTCTGGTCAATGGTGAGGGTCTCGTCGTCTTCCAACTCGAGTCCTTGGCCCTGGCGGTGATAGGCACTTCTTAGGCTATGCAAGAATGCAAACGATTCCACATCACATTCCTCCAGTTCCTTGTCATCGGGAATGGTGCTGAGATAGGCCGACAAGAAGTCGGTGATGGTGGGCCCAGCGCCTTGCGATTTAACTCGTACCGTTGCGTCCTGTGCCATCATTGATAGCACCGAAAGAATTATGATGATTGTTAAAGATGCTCTTTTCATAATCTAGAAATTTTAAGTTGCTCATATTGTCACTGTTGCAAAGCGCGTGCCAACTGGTCGGGGCAAGATGTGTTTTTGTAGCCGCAACGAATGCCTTGCAAACGGCGTATGACCTCGTCGCGATGCATGCCACGCACGAGCTGGCCAATTCCTTGCAGGTTGCCATGACATCCTCCAAAAAATGTGACATCTTGGATGATATCGTTGTCGTCGAGGGTGATATCGATTTGCTGTGAGCAAGTCCCTGTCGGGTAGTAAGTGATGTGACGCATGTTAAAATACATTAGGACCTGATGCGGATGGCAGGCAGGTCTAAAATGGTGATTTGCGAAGTCGTATAATTGATGACACCGTCGTTCTGAAGGTTATCAAGTGCATGAATCAAGGTCGCGCGTTGCGTGCCTAACAAGGTGCACAAGTCTTTCTGTAAGAACGAGAACGTCACCTCAGACGAGAGTTGTGTTGTAAGAATCGTGGTGATAAGTGCTATGCGCTCGGTGACCGAGCCTTGCTTCATCGCCAACAGTCCTGCCGTGAAGCGTTGGCTGTTGCGAGACAGGTAGTTGAGTATGTTGAACAAGAACACTTTGTCGGTTTGCACCATACTGACATAGTCGGCCTTGCGCAATTGCATGATGCCGCACTCGCCCTGGGCAACGACATCAAAGGGATAGGTGGTGTCGAGGCCGAAGAGGTAATCGGGCCCAAGCACGTTGGGCGCCTCGAGAGTCTGTGCCACAGTTACCTGGAGGTTGCTGAAGCGCATGGTGACCCTTACTTTGCCCGACACGACAAAGCGCACATGAGTGCAGTTGTCGCCCTCGGCGATGATGCTTTCACCATCGCCAAACTTCAAGAAATGGAACGGCATTTTCTCGACCAATGCCGATAATTGTTGTGGGCTCACTCCCTGAAAGAGTGGCAATTGCATGAGTTGTTCAAACATAATAGTAGCGTCCCCCTTGCCCCCTAAAGGGGGAACAATTACACCCCCTTTAGGGGGTTGGGGGGACTGTACTAAACTTTTCGATGAGTTGGTCGCAGGTGAGGGATTGCTGCTCGCCAGTGGCCATATTCTTGAGGGTGATGGTGCCTTGCTCCATTTCGCTCTCACCCACGATGGCGACGTAGGGGAAGTTGCGGTCATTGGCGTAGTTCATTTGCTTCTTCATCTTGGCACTGTCAGGGTAGAGTTCGGCGCTGATGCCTGCCTTGCGCAATTCCATGACGTGTCGCAGCGAGGTGGCTGCCTCGCGGTCACCGAAGTTGATGAACAACACCTGTGCTGATGCCATAGTGTCGGCAGGATAGAGGTCCAACGCGTTGAGCACGTCAAAGATGCGGTCGGCACCGAAGCTGAAGCCCACTCCCGAGAGTCCCGGCATGCCGAACACGCCAGTGAGGTTGTCATAACGTCCACCGCCAGTGATGCTGCCGATGGCCACATCCAATGCCTTGACCTCGAGGATGGTACCCGTATAGTAGTTTAGCCCACGCGCCAGTGACACATCCAGCTCGATGGTTGCGGTGGTGCCCACTTCGGCCACATGGCCAATGACATAGCGCAGTTCCTCGATTCCCTTCTGCCCTACCTCACTAGTGGCAAGCAGCTGGTCGAGTGTGGCGAGTTTTTCATCGTTGGTGCCATTGAGGGTGAGGAGCGGTTGGATGGCCTTGACCTGGTTTTCGTCCAATCCCTTCTCGATGAGTTCGGCATTGACATTGTCCAGTCCAATCTTATCCATCTTATCGATAGCAACAGTGATGTCAATGAGTTTGTCGGGCGCACCAATTACCTCGGCAATGCCGCTGAGCACTTTGCGGTTGTTCAGTTTGATGACAATGCGCACCCCAAAGCGACGGAACACTTCGTCGATGAGGGTAACCAACTCGACCTCGTTGAGTAGCGAATCACTGCCTACGATATCGGCATCGCACTGATAAAACTCGCGGTAGCGCCCTTTCTGGGGGCGGTCTGCGCGCCACACGGGTTGGATTTGGTAGCGCTTGAACGGCAT
>JAEEVE010000027.1 GCA_016290765.1 Muribaculaceae bacterium | reverse complement strand
ATGGACGGGGTTGGGACATACATAAACATTGCTGTAATTCGCCGAGCCTGGCGTGGTGTCGCTGAAATATTCCAAGAAGTCATTCGGAGTGACTACATACACCGAATTGGTGGTGGGATTGCAGCACACCGAATAGATTGTATTACTACTCAGATAACTGTTGTCGGTGGTGAATTGTTGCAGCACTTGCGAGCCATCGGCACTGACCAAAAACAATCCAGAGTTGTTCGTTCCAATCCACTTGCGGTTGGCTCCATCGACAGCAATGCAGTTGATTTGTGAGCCTTCAAGCAGATAATCGGCTAGTCCTGTGCCATCATTGCGAGGCACCTTGATGTGGTTGATAGTAAAGTCTTCATTGAATGCACGGGTCGGATCCAGGCTAATGATGCCATTGTTCAAACCTACCCAGACAACACCGTTATGGTCGGCAACCATACTGTAAACGTTGTTCCAACTGATGGTCTTGCCATCTTGATCGATCAGCGTACTGTGATTTACACGGCGAGGCGTGCTAGACAGGCCATCGGGTTGCGTCCAGAACGATAGGGGCTTCTGATAACCACCACTATTATACACGTTCACGCCCCTGGCTATCACTAGGTTAGAGCCCTTAAAAAACTCCTGCTTCGTACCTGGCACATTCACAGCAATCCAGTCCGAAGGCTTTACCTGGGCTTGTTCATACTTGGCACGCGGCAACACGGCTACATTGCGTGCAGCGTCGGTCGAAGCACTAGCCGAACTGTAAACCACCCACAAGTTTCCATCAGCGTCAAAGGCACAAGCACCCTTATAATAACCCGAACCGCCAAACAGGCTGTTTGACTCGTCATAGACATTGACAATCTTATCATTAGTGACCTTAACCACACCATACTTACGTGACGGATAAACATAAGTGTTGTTGTCACGTGGGTCGACCACCATCTGCCAGTTGGCACTCACTCCCTCGCCAGGCAGACTATCGGGGGTGACACCAGTCCAATGGAAGCCGTCATAAGCATAAATCTGCGTGACGGCACCTAACTGAGACCCCCATTCTCCCAACAGATTGTCACTTGAACTGCTGACATAGAGCCGCCCTTGTTGCTCGCTATAGGCCATATAGAACGCACCTACCTTGATGCCAATGCCATCGGGCTTATAGTAGTTCTGAGTGTTTCCGGCAACATGAACACCCTTAGGACCCAAGGCCCATAGGGTGCTATCGCCCTTGGGATACCGACTGTAAAGTTCAGGCAGGGCTGACATACGCCTAACTTGAGTACCAGTGGCGTCAACCATATAATAGCAACTGTCGGCTGTCATATAACTGGCAATGAAACCGCCTGGGCAAGGCTGCACAGTTGCAGCACGATCAGAACACACGGGCACTGTACCCACAACCGAAGCAATTCCATCTTCGTCATAAGAAACCGACAATGCAAACAACCCTGCATCGCCATTAACGAGCAGGGTATTATTGCCTGCGCTCAACAATCGAGCATGGGCTGACAGCGGCAAAGATGGATCAAGCAGGTCAAATGACGATAAGCTCTCGTGATGACCCGACAACGGTGCGGCACGCAAATTACCACCCTGCTCCAACACCAATAAGGAACCCAGCGGCGTGACTGAACTGATGTCTTGACCATAGACATGCGATTGCTTCACAACAAGCTCTTCGGCGTCATAGATGACATAGCCAAACTCAGTGGCCACATACATCAACCCAGATGCAAAAGTCACGTCATTGATGCCTTTTGAACTGGACAATGCAGCATCCTTGATATCTGACACGTTGGTCACACGACCGTCGCGGTCAATCACATCCATGTTCGAGTTGGCATAGGTTACCACCAGGTACTCGTGGTCATAGTTGTAATAGATACCCTTGACATTGACATCGTTAAGATAGTTGCGCTTGTTATAGCTCTCGTTCTCCTCGGTTTCCTTGTCCAGACAAAATAAGTCGGAGCCCACCAGATAGTAAATCTGATCCTTGGTGTCGATGATATTCTTTACCTCGCTGTCCACATAGTAGGGATGCACGCGCCAATCGCCCACACCATACTGGCTATGGGCGATTAGTGAAGCGACAAGCAAAGCCGCAAATATGAAGTGTCTTAGCATGATTCGTCGTTTTATATTATAAACGGAAAAATGCCAAAAAATTGTGCCGTAAACAATAAGCCGCAATGGTGAATTACGCATTCATCAGAGCGTCTTCTGCACCTCGATTTCCTCGAAGGCCTCGATTAGGTCACCCTCTTGCAAGTCGTTGTAGCTCTGCACCGAGAAACCACAGTCATAGCCACTGGTAACCTCCTTGGCATCGTCCTTGAAGCGTTTGAGCGAAGCCAAGTTGCCAGTAAAGATGACGATACCGTCGCGGATGACACGCACCTTGCACTGACGCTTGATCTTGCCCTCGGTAACCATGGCGCCGGCAATTGTACCCACCTTGCTGATGTGATATACTTGCCGCACCTCGGCCATACCGATGACTTCTTCCTTGACGTCGGGTGAAAGCATGCCCTCCATGGCGCTCTTCACCTCCTCGATAGCATCATAGATAATCGAATAGATACGCACATCCACACCCTCCTGCTCAGCAAGACGCTTGGCTGCACCCGACGGGCGAACCTGGAAACCAATGATGAACGCGTCACTGGCTGCTGCCAGGGTAACGTCACTCTCGGTAATGGCACCCACAGCCTTGTGGATGACATTGACTTGCACCTCGGGAGTCGAGAGCTTGATAAGCGAGTCGCTCAATGCCTCAATCGAACCGTCCACATCGCCCTTGACAATGATGTTCAGCTCGTGGAACTCGTCAAGTGCCCGCAGACGAGCAATGTCGTCAAGACCACGGCGCTTGGCGGTGCGCTGCTGAAGCTCGCGCTGCAGTTGTTCGCGCTTGTTGGCTATCTGGCGGGCCTCCTGGTCGGTTTCCATGACATTGAACTTGTCGCCAGCTGTCGGTGCGCCGTTCAGACCCAGTATCAGTACTGGGGTCGATGGACCAGCCTCCTGGATGCGTTGGTTACGCTCGTTGAACATCGCCTTGACTTTGCCATAATGTGTGCCCGCAAGGACGATGTCGCCCATGCGCAACGTTCCATTATCGACAAGCACAGTAGCAATATAGCCACGGCCCTTATCGAGCGACGACTCAATAACCGAGCCAGTAGCCTTGCGGTTAGGATTGGCCTTCAGGTCAAGCAGGTCGGCCTCGAGCAGAACTTTTTCCATCAGTTCCTGAACACCTGTTCCCTTCTTGGCACTGATGTCCTGGCTCTGGTACTTGCCGCCCCACTCCTCAATGAGGTAGTTGCGGTTGGCAAGTTCTTCCTTAATCTTGTCGGGGTTGGCACCTGGTTTATCAATCTTGTTGATGGCAAAGATAATAGGAACGCCTGCTGCCGATGCATGGCTCAACGCCTCGTCGGTTTGTGGCATGACATTATCATCGGCAGCAACGATGACGATGACAATATCGGTCACCTTGGCACCACGGGCACGCATGGCGGTAAACGCAGCATGACCCGGAGTGTCCAGGAAGGTGATGCGGCGGCCATTGGGCAACTTGACGTTGTAGGCACCAATGTGCTGTGTGATACCACCAGCCTCACCTGCGATGACGTTGGTATTGCGGATGTAGTCAAGCAGCGAGGTCTTACCATGGTCAACGTGTCCCATGACGGTGACCACTGGTGGACGCTGTTCAAGGTCATCGGGGTTGTCCTCCTCTTCATGGATAGCCTCGACCACCTCGGCACTGGTATATTCGGTCTTAAAACCAAACTCCTCGGCCACGATATTGATGGTCTCAGCATCCAGACGCTGATTGATAGATACCATCAGACCCAGACTCATGCACGCGGCGATAATCTTGGTGACCGGCACATCCATCATCGAAGCCAAGTCGTTAGCAGTGACAAACTCGGTGAGTTTGAGCACCTTCTTCTCGGCAGCTGCCTGTGCTACAGCCTCCATGGCCTCTTCGTGAGCGGCCTCGCGTTTTTCCTTACGCCACTTTGCTCCCTTCTTCGGGGTCTTGGTGGTCAGGCGCGCGAGCGTCTCCTTGACTTGACGCTGCACATCCTCCTCACTGACCTCAGTGCGCAACGGACGTTTATTCTTCTCTTTCTTGCGCTTGCTACCGCCGCCCTGGTCTTTGCTTTGACCCTGGCCTTTATTCTTCCCGCCACCTTGTGGCTGGCTGGGCTGAGCTCCAGCGGTTTCAATATCGACCTTCTCCTTGCCGATGCGTTTGCGCTTACGCTTGCCTCCACCTTCGGCTTGAGCCTTGGCTATGCGCTCGTTGCGACGCTCTTCCTTAGTCTTCTTCTTGGGACGCGTCTGCTGGTTCAGGGCATCCAGGTCAATCTTTCCGACGACAGTAAGCTGGGGACCCTGATTGTTAGTGCCCAATTTGAACACCTCAGGCTCCTTGGCAGGCTCAGAGTTCTCTGAATCCTCAGGCTGCTGCACGGGCTCGGCGGGAGCGGGTTCGGGTTCAACTTTCACCTCGGGCGCAGGTTTAGCCTCAGGCTCAGGCTTGGATGCGGGCTTAGCCGGCTTGGCGGCTTTTGCAGGCTTGGCTGGCTTTGCTGGCTTAGCTGGCTTAGCCAGTTCAGACTTCTCTGATGGCTTCGGCTCAGCTTTCACCTCGAGCTCGATTTTTGGCTCGGGAACAGGAGCTGGCTCGGGCTTGGGTTCTGGTTTGGGCTCGGCCTTGGGCTCTGGTTTGGCCTCTGGCTTACCTTCCTCGAGGGGTTTACCAGTCTTCAGGTCAATCTTACCCAAGAAAGTGGGCTTCTGGCCTGGGATACGGGTTTCGATCTCCTCCACGGCCTTCTGCTTAGCTTTTTCCTTCTGACGCTCCTTGGCAATTTCATTGGCCTTGGCTTTAGTTTCCAAGTCGGGACGAAACTCCTTGACAAGCATCTCATAGACCTTGTCATCGATGCGGGCATTGATGTTGTCATCAATCTCGACACCACGCTTGCGCAAGAACTCCTGCAGCGTGAGCTTGCCCACGTTCAAATCCTTAATTACTTTACTTATCTTGATTGGCATATATCTCTGTTGCTATTATTCCTCAAACTCTTCACGCAAGATGGCGAGGATGTTGTCGACGGTGTCCTCCTCGAGGTCGGCCTGCTCAATAAGCTGCTCGCGCGGGGTGCGCAACACGGCCTTAGCAGTCGTGCAGCCCATCTCTTTCAGTGCCTCGATGACCCACTCATCAATCTCGTCCTTGAACTCGTCGAGGTAAATATCTTCTTCCTCAACATCCAGGTCACGGTAGACATCGATAGAGTAGTCGGTAAGCATTGTCGCCAACTTAATGTTCAATCCACCCTTGCCGATAGCCAACGACACTTCTTCGGGACGCAGGAACACCTCGGCATGCTTGGCCTCATCATCTAGACGCATCGACGAAATCTTGGCAGGGCTCAGCGCACGCTGGATGAGCAACTGCGGATTGCTGGTGTAAGGAATCACGTCGATGTTCTCGTTGCGCAGCTCACGCACGATACCATGGATGCGGGCACCCTTCACGCCCACGCATGCACCCACGGGGTCGATGCGGTCGTCATAGCTCTCAACGGCAATCTTGGCACGCTCGCCCGGCACGCGGGCAACCTTGCGGATCACAATCAGGCCGTCGTGAATCTCAGGAACCTCAAGCTCAAACAAGCGACGCAGGAACACCTCACTGGTGCGCGACACAGTAATCTTGGGGTTGTTGTTCTTGTTGTCGACGTTGTGCACCACGGCACGCACGGTCTCGCCCTTGCGATAGACGTCGGTAGGAATCTGCTGGTCCTTGGGCAACAGCAACTCATTCTTCTCGTCATCAAGCAGGAGCACCTCGCGCTTCCACACCTGGTAGACCTCACCGGTAACCAACTCGCCTTCCAGCTCCTTGAACTTGTTGTAGACAGCATCCTTCTGCAGGTCCAGAATCTTGCTGGCCAGCGTCTGGCGAAGGTTCAGGATGGCACGACGGCCAAACTTGGCAAAGTCAATCTTGCGCGTGTGGTCTTCGCCGACCTCGGCATCGGGGTCGTCGTCGGCCTGCGCATCACTCAACGAAATCTGGGTGTTGGGGTTCTCGACCTCGCCGTCGGGAACAACCTCCAGGTTCTGGTAAATCTCGCAGTCACCCTTGTCGGGGTTGACAATCACGTCAAAGTTGTCGTCGTTGCCAAACATCTTGGCCAACACGCTGCGGAACGACTCCTCGAGCACACTGATGAGTGTGGTCTTGTCGATGTTCTTGAGCTCTTTGAACTCCGCAAATTGGTCGGTCATGTTGACCGCTTCTTCTCTTTTTGCCATAGTGCTATTTTAAATTTTCAATTTTCAATGGAAAGCCGAGAGTAAATATCTACTTAACTCCCTTTAACTCCTTAACTACTTAAAAAGTAATAATACATTTCGTTTGCTTGGCGTTGTCATAAGTGATGCGCTCAGCCACCATCACCTGTTCGGGGCGTTTTTTGCCCTCGACCTTGACCTTGGTGGGCACTTCGATGGTAAAGCCCTCGTCGTCGGCCTGGGTAAGAACGCCCTTGAGCTTGCGGCCGTCGCGTGTAAGCACCTCGACCTCCTGGCCGATGTTCTTGTCGTACTGGCGGCGCACCAGCAGCGGCGACGAGATGCCGTAGCTGCCCACGGTCAGCTCATAGTCCTCCACATCGCGGTCAAAGGCGGCAAGCACCGCATCGTTGACCCTGATGCACTGGTCAATGTCGACGCTCGAGTCACTGTCGAGGTCAACGGTAATAATGTTGTCGCGCGTGATGGTCACTTGCACCACATAGAGGTCACTACCCTCTAGGGCTTCCTCAACCACTCGTGTCACTTCAGCCTTGTCAAGCATCTTACGAATAAATTATAACAAAAACGAGGAAGCTGATGCCCCCTCTCACGAATGCGCTGCAAAATTAAGCATTCTTAATCATTCCACCAAATCAACGCGCGGGAAAGCCCAAAATTCAAAAGAAAGTTTTTCAATAATTAACATTATTTATCAAAAAGTGGCCTAGCCTCACGGCCAAGCCACTCGTCGATGATTAAAAAACTTTTACTATTATAAACTATTATTCTGCTTCAAATCATTGTGCTCCACAACCAGTGAGCCAACACGCCAACAATCACGCCTAGAAGCATGCCCCAGACAAAAGACCGTTGAGCAGACCTCTTGGATTGCTTCTTGAGCTCGCTGAGCGTGTAGTCGCGAGCGGTCACGATTTTCTCGTCGTCCATATCAGCGAATGACTTTCTGGGTCGTGGTCGATCCGTCGCTGTAGCGCGTCACCACGATGTTCACACCCTGCCACGGCGTCCTAGACATCTGGCCGACAGTGTTCACATAGCTCACACTCACCACCTCGCGGTTCACATCCATCTTCACACCATTGATGCTCGTGATGATCTGTTCAAGATCTTCCGACGAGAAGTTTATCTCACCTTCAGCGATGTAGTAGTCATAGTCGCTGCCAGGAATCACAGTCTCACCATCACGACGTGGAGCCGGAGAGCTGCCATTGCTCCTCGCAATATGAGCCAACGGGTTGGTGTTCTTGGTGAAATAAGCGCGAACCCGGAGTTGAGCATTCAACTCTTCTAGCGTTCCAGGATTGACGGTGACATTCTTCAGACGCAGGGCACCGAAAGTGGCACGAGTCTCATTCTTAACGAGATCCTCCACCACCACATCATTGCCTGCATTAGGATTTGGGGTGTTGTCATCCTCAAACAGACTACCGCCTGGTGTACCATCGGGACTAGCGGGTTTGGGGATACTTGCAGGTCGATCTCCCAGAAGCGCTCCAGCCAGGTTGGCACAACTCATCGTCTTTGCCTGGCCGTTTGCAGGGGTTTTCTCCATCTGGTCGCCGAAGTTAATATCCTCATACATGTACCAGCCATCCTCATCAATTTGTCCGATACGAACGTCACGGCGGGTCTCAATTTCCTCGCCCAAGATAGAATTGTCTACAACCACATTACCATCTTCATCTTCACTGGCCATCCTGCGCCAAGCGCGAACCTTGTAGAGCTCATAGCCAGCAGGAAGATTCAAAGCGTCGAACTTCAGATAGATGTTGTAGTAGCTGTACCAATTGCCATTGCCATTGTTGTCATACATATACCACCGATACTCGCTCATCAGCGGGTGATCTTTGCTCGGCTCTTCAACTTTGACTTCAAGTTTGCCCACTGCAGTGGTCTGTTGCGGGCCACCGTAGGTATTGTAGTCATCACGGTGAGCGGTACCGGCCGCGTCTACGCCCTTGGTAAAGAGCTTGACTACAGGTGCATAAGTGAAGACTTTGGCCGCCTCCGATTTGCTGGGGACACAGTCGACAAACTCTGCCCAGTTCTTAGGCTCATCCTGTGAGACCTCGACCGAAGTGGTGTAGTAGTCTTCGGTACCTTGCTTGTTCATTGACACCGAGTAGCCGTCGCCCTGGTTTCCTGCCATACCCGTTGGTGGCACAATGTCTTCATCATCGTTGGTGCGCACCTTATCTAGGATATAGAAGTCAGCTGGATTCGCACTGGGCCAACGGTAGGCTTCATAGCGCAGAATCTCAGTCTTGCTGCTCAACTGCACCTCTTCCTGGAAGGTCGTGTTGCCCGGCGTATAGTCTGTATTGAAATGGTTGTCACCCAGCACCTGGTCGAGCGTGACCGCATTAACCTTGGTGTCGGTCTTGTAGATGGGGATGCGGTAATTGTTGCTGTAGGCGATATTGGTCCAGCCATCCAAACTCTTAAATTCTTCGGCGGTCTCGAACTCAACTTGATAGAGGTATTGTGCCGGATGCTTATTCTCTGAGACATCTACGGTGAAGTTATCGAAAATCTCTAGCGCACCCAGGTTCACAAAGCCGTCACGGATGTAGAAACTTCGATTCCAGTTGCAGTCACCCTCGCCACCTACGTTGGGGTGATAGCCCGCATAGTGTTGGACTGGGTTGTCGCTCTCGCCAGTGGGATAGTCGGTCTTGGCGGCTTGTTGATTCACCGTCAGAAGCAACTGGCCGTTGCTCTCTGCACTTGGCATACGTGTCACCTTGATGGTGGCGACAGTGACCGGATTGGCGTCTTCCACGCTTGTCCTGCGCAAAAGCTTAATCACTGTAGGATTACTTGCATCAGCAGTAAAGTAACTCTCCTTAATGGAGTTGGGGTTGCTCTTAATCACCAGACGGTTGCTGTAGCAGTTGCGTTGCGTCTTCGGGTTATAGCGGCTATAGTAGGTCACATCGTCGAGTAAGGTCATCTCGGCCGGGTCTTTACCAGGGATAAAGTAACTCTGCTGGTTGGAGATTTGCAGGCTCAGGAAATCATCCATGTCACAGCCCTGAATGGCGTAGGTCACCTGCTGGCTACCGGAGGTGCGACGGACGTACACGTCGGTGTAGGTCTTCTTGTCGGGGCTAGCGGGGATGTTGGTCAACACAACGGGTACCCAGCTTGCGGAATTGTTCTGGTTGGGCAATACAACTCCGTTGGGTCCGTCAAGGTATTGTCCGTACTCGTTGGTGTAATAAACTGGGATATACTTGTCCACACCAAATTCGTCAGTGACCAGCTGCAACAGGTTGTATTTCTGCTGCGATGCGGGCAGGAACTCATCCATATTGCTGTCCCAGGTCAGCGTCAGTTTGTAGTAGTCATCGTGCTTGTCTTCCTCCGGACAAGTGACCTCGTCCTGGCGAATCACATAGAGTGCCATCGACGGACGATGGGCAGGATTATAGTTCAAATACTTTACACCCGAATCTCGATTACTGGTCTTGGTTTCCTCATAGGTCACCTTCATCGTCGGCAAGAATGGATTTTTATAATACTCGCCTGTATAATTGAGTGACTGACTATTTTCAGTATCCATTCCTACCCAATACGTTTGGTCGTAAGATCCTGGAGTAGTGACTTGCAGGTGAATAATCAGATTCCCTCCCGTATAGGTAAAAGGCTCGTCAAAGGTGATGGTCATCTCGGTGGCACCGTAAGTGGGAGTAAAAGTCTGGGTGTATGAACCAGACGGAGTCAAGTAACTGCTCACATTGTTAAAATTTTCTTGCGAGACTGTTCCAATGACAGCGGTTATTTCACCAGCACCTGGATCAATCTCTGGATTGCCAAAACTAATCGGATCCTTGGAGAAGAATGTGATGGACTTGATTTGTTTACCCGCCAAACCTGTCAGCATATCTTCCGGATAAATCATCTGATTAAAAGTATTTTCCACATCATACCAATAACCATAAACAGGAACATATGCACTGGTAGTCTTAGTGCTTTCACTGCCTTCGGCCACTGTGACCGAACGATCAAGCGTATAAGTACTTTGAGGGTAATTCATCATACGCATGTCCGGGACGAAGAACATCAGGTCGCGAACGTCCTGGCACTTGTTGATGTCAACTGTTTCACCATACATCCTGAAGTAGTGACCAGAATAATCAGAGCCACTTGCGTGAGCCACTGGAATGCTTAAGCAGTCATGTGGCACACCATACGACTCCATATTCACCATCAGTTGGTAGACATCCTTGATCTCTTCCTGCCTATCTAAGTCATAGGGGCTGAACTGCTCAAACATATGAACCAAGAAATCACAACAATTGTAGTCCATCCAACCACCATGACCATTGGCTTCATCATTCAGATAATATTGATCCTCACTATAAGCGTACAAAGGCTGGCGACAAAAAGTTTGATAGGTGTAGGATCCACCAATAGTATGAAAAACGCGCTTTGAGTTGAATGGATAGCGCACACGCCCCTTGGCTACCATAAAGAACTTGTTCATCTTGTCACAGTCAATCTTAAACATGGTGCCGGCATCCTCGCCAGTGCCATAGCGCATCGATTCGGTGATGACGCGGATTGACTTGAAAGAGTAACCAATGCTAGCCTTCAACACATCGTAGGAAGTGTAACCCGGTATTTGTTTCGCGGCATTTATTGCAGCTCTTCGGCCAGCGGTGGTGAAGTCATCACGCATCTCAATCAGCAGGAGGGTGAGTCCGTCTTGGTCAGGCTTATACTGGGTCGTGTCCAAATGGGCATAATAAACCACACTGCTGGAACTTTGCGTTAGCGTACTAATATGGGTAACGACATCCCCAGGGATGTTCCAACCATACTCATATTTCTCGTCATATTCATCTACTTTATCTGCTTTCTCTACCCATTGATAGCCCGTCGTATAGTCATCGCCCGTGTGCGATATGGCTCCAACACCGGTGTAAGCCACATCGTCGTAAGGCTCGGTGTGACCGTTCTCGGCAAAGCCGCGCTTGTGGTTGCCGGGAACGTAGGGGTTGGTGTAAATCTCATAGAGCATACCAATCATTTGGTCGGGATCTGTGGCGACCTCGTCGAGGCGGGCCTTGTTGTCGGCAGGGCGGTCAGCCTCTGCCACGTTGATGGGCCAGGTATATTCAATGGCGTGGAAGAAGTCCTTGTCGCCCGACACAGGCGCGTCGGCCTCGTAGGCCTCCTCCACTTGATACCCGATGGTCATCCAGGGGAGGAACCTCACCGTTCCTGTGGTAGAAGAACCTTGATAAGTAGCTTCATTATTGTAATAATAAATTGAAGTATAGTTTGAGGATTGATTTTGCCCATACCATGCGACATCTCTTGATATATAAGCATTCCCCAACCCATCGCCCTGGACATCTACAATCAGGTTCCCACCATTGTAATCATAGGGAATGTCAAGGACAAAGGTCACGGTATTGTTTCCGGTCAATAGGCTCGCCAACACACAAAAACCTGTCACAGATTGGAATTTATTTAAGTTATAAGTCGATCCGTAATTTGCGGCGGTAGTCTCACCAAATCGGATTGTTACCTTACTAGAAGTGGAGCCGCTTATCGCAGACAGATTTCCGTTGGCATGGAAGGTGATGGAGGTGATTCGGCAACCCGCATTCAAGCCTAACGAGCTGGCCGGATAAATTATCTGCCCTCTTGTCTTGGTATCAAGAAAATAGCCGTAAAGCGGGACAAAACTATTTGTGCTGGACGTATTCTTGCACACTTCTTTGGGTGTAGCGTTTACCCAGTGGTAGCGGGTGACTTTCTCGTTGGTGACGATGCGACCGGGGTTGTCATGACTGGCGCGAAGCGTCATGGCCGGGGTGTAAGTCGTGGGGGCTGGATCGGTAGCGGACATCCAATCAGATGACGCGGTCGACTCCTCAACACCCCTGAATTTCTCCTCGGCTTCAGCCTCTATGCAGCGCTCCTCGGGTTGGGCTAGTGGAGTGGCAATCACGACCGACTTTTCCTGCAAAGGAGCGGAGTCTTTCTTGACGCAGCCCTTGTCCGCTGGCAGCATCTTTTCAAGGACAGCGGGCTTGCGATCGGGCTTAGCACCCTGCGATGCAGCATTGGTCCAGCCAGGGAAGACCAGCGATGCAAGCAGCATTAGTTTAATCATAGGTTTCATTGTCTTAACAGTTTTTATTGAGTTTATAAAAGAATTTGCTCGTAATGCTTACGATAGAAGTTATGTTCTATCTGCAGCCTATTACACCAATACAAAAGTATTGAAAATTCCACAAATGGGCGCTAATTCGCAAAAAAATCTTTATCTTTGCTCCCTTTTCTTAACACAACTCCCCAAAATTTAACATTTATTTGAAAGTTAAACCAAAATCTTATAGGATGAGTGTGGTGAGTGCATCAGCGTCCGCGATGCGCTTAGGATTTGAGGAAATTTATGTGATTGATCGGTCTAAAACTTCTGACTGACAATGGTAGTGCATTTTTCTGACCCCTCCAAACTAGGAGTTATATACCAGTTGCCCCCATCGAAAAGTGTTGTATTATAATGCCAGACACATCCCCACTAACAAAAATAATATAATAATCATAGTTGTGCTCGGCAAAATACAATCGCCTTTGGATAAATTAGGCGGCATCTCGGAAATTCTCAAATAAATTTGGCATTTCGCTCAATTTGCACTAATTTTGCCGCCACAAACATTAACTCAACCAAAAAACAACAAATTATGCCTCAATTGTCAGAACGCAGTGTCAAGATGCCGGCATCACCCATCCGCAAACTCGTCCCGTTTGCCGTCGCTGCAAAGAAAAAAGGTATCAAAGTCTATCACCTGAACATTGGTCAGCCCGACATCCACACCCCGAAGGAGGGCCTGGACGCACTGAAGAACATTGACCGCCAAGTGCTGGAGTACTCTCCCACCCCCGGTATCCAGAGCTACCGCGACAAACTCGTGGGTTACTACAAGCGCTTCAACATCGACCTCACGCCCGACAACATCTTTGTCACTTGTGGCGGCAGTGAGGCCGTGATGTTTGCCTACCAGGCTTGTCTGAACCCGGGCGACGAGGTCATCATCCCCGAGCCCGCCTATGCCAACTACATGGGCTTTGCCTGCGAGACTGGTGTCGTGGTTCGCACCATCACCACCCACATCGAGGACGGCTTCGCCTTGCCGCCTGCCGAGGAGTTTGAGAAGCTCATCACGCCGCGCACCCGCGCCATCATGATCTGCAACCCCAACAACCCCACGGGAACCCTCTACACCAACGAGGAGCTTTACAAGCTGCGCGACATCGTCAAGAAGCACGATCTCTTCCTGTTTGCCGACGAAGTCTATCGTGAGTTCTGCTACCGCGACGAGCCTTACCTGAGCTGCATGTGCCTTGAGGGAATCGAGCAGAATGTGGTGATGATCGACTCGGTGTCGAAGCGCTACAGCGAGTGCGGCATCCGCATCGGTGCCCTCATCACCCGCAACGCCGACATCATGGCAGCCGTCAACAAGTTGGGGCAGGCCCGTCTGAGCCCCCCGCTGATTGGCCAGATCATCGCCGAAGCATCGCTCGACGCACCCAAGCAGTACCATCAGGAGGTGTACGACGAGTACATCGCCCGCCGCAACTGCCTGGTCGAGGGTCTCAACAAGATTCCTGGCGTGTTCACCCCCATGCCCAACGGTGCCTTCTACACCATGGTCAAGCTGCCCATCCAAGACAGTGACGACTTCTGCCGCTGGTGCCTCGAGGAGTTCAGCTACGAGGGCGAGACCGTGATGATGGCTCCCGCAACGGGCTTCTATGCCACCCCAGGTGCTGGCAAAGACCAGGTGCGCATGGCCTATGTGCTGAAGATTGAAGACCTCAAGCGCGCGCTTGTCGTCCTCGAGAAAGCTCTTGAAGCCTACAACGCCCGTTGAGTCTTTTAGAAACCAAGAAGTTAAGAAGTCAAGGAGTTAAGGAGATAAGACATTTCTCTTTTTAACTCCTTCACTTTTTTTGCAGTGTCGTGTAGTTTTTTTGACCCCATTGCGTCTAATGGGCAAACATCAGACTTTAGAAACAACTCATCTCTAAGGTCTAAATACTAAAGTCTATCATGCAACAGGACGAACAATTCTTTACGGACTTGGTCAAACAGAACAAGAGCACCATCTATAGCGTGTGCTACATGTTCAGCAACGACAAGGACGAGGTCGAGGACCTCTTCCAGGAGTCACTCATCAACCTGTGGCGAGGCCTGCCGGCATTCGAGGGCCGCAGCCAGGTAGCGACGTGGGTGTGGCGCGTCACGCTCAACACCTGCATCAGCGCCGACCGCAAGAAGAAGCGCAACGCTACTGTGCCGTTGACCATGGACATCGACCTGTTTGACGAGAGCAACGCCCAGAGCCAGCAAGCACAGTTGTTGCGCGACCGCATCCAGCGGCTGCAACCCTTCGACCGCGCCATCGTGCTGCTGTGGCTCGAGAGCATGAGCTATGACGAAATTGCCGCTATCGTGGGAATCTCGCCCAAAAACGTGGGTGTACGCCTATATCGCATCAAGGAACAACTCAAAAAGATGAACTAAAACACCAAACTACTATGGATAACGAACTGCAACTTGAAGAACTACGCCAACAGATGACTGAACTCCGTCAGCAACTCGACCGACAGGAGATTGTCAACGAAAGCCTCATCCGCCAGTCGATGACGGGAAAGATGTCATGGATCAAGAAGTACATATGGGTCGAGGTGGCCATGGTGCCGCTGTGCCTGCTCATTCTCGCACCCGTCCACGCCATGATTGGGCTGTCGTGGTGGCTATTTGCCTTCCTCGCCGTGATGCTCATTGTCGATGTCGCCGCCGACTTCTACATTAACCGTGTAGACAAAAACCAACTGCTCACCGGCAACTTGGTCGAGGCCAGCCGCCAGCTCGTGGCGATGAAGAAGCAGCGCGCATGGGCTTTCGCCTTGGGACTGTTGGGAGTCATCATCTGGCTCGTGTGGTTCCTCTACGAGCTGCGCCATGTCGCCGGAAACCTGACATCCGATTTCTTGAACGGTTTTGCACAGGGAGGATTTGTGGGAGGCATTATCGGTGGAGTCATCGGACTGGCTATTGCCTTCATCATCTTCCGCAAGATGCAACGCACCAACGACGAGGTCATCGCTTCCATCGACCAACTCACACACGAAGCATAAAATCTCCCCAAAACCACAATTTAGCGGCGACCTATGATAGGTTGCCGTTTTTTTTCGGAAAAAATGCTTACCTTTGTGGCGATAAAACTCACTCAGAAAATGAAACGTATCTTTATCACCACTTGCTGCCTACTAGCCGTTGTGACCCTGGTGGCGGCAGCGACTCCCCGTAAAAAGACCACTGTGACACAAAACAAACCCTATCAAATACTCGTCATCAGCGACACCCATCTGCTGGCACCCCAACTCTACGACAAGGGCGAGGCTGCACAGCGGTTGGCACAGAACGACCTGAAGCTGGTGCTCCAGAGCGACGAAATCATGCAAGCCACTGTCGACTGGGCCATCAAGCAAAAGCCCAGCCTGGTGCTCATCACGGGCGACCTCACCTTCAATGGCGAGCAGGCCAGCCACCATCGACTCGCCACCCATCTGGCACGGCTCGCCCAGGGCGGCGTGCCCACGCTCGTCATCCCAGGCAACCACGATGTGAGCAATCCCAATTCCCGCCAATACATCGGCAGCAAGGCCACACCGGCACCCACCATCACACGCGACGAGTTTGCGCAAATCTACGCCCCCTACGGCTACGGCAACAGTTCGCGCTGCGACCCCGCGTCGTTGAGCTATGCCTGTGAGCCCATCCCCGGCCTGGTCGTACTGGGCATCGACTCAAACCGCGACGAGGAAAACCGCCTGGTGGCACGGGGCGACACCGTCAACAAGTATCACAGCGGTGGACGGGTCAAGCCCGAGACCCTGCAATGGCTGCGCCAGCAGGCACAACAAGCCACGGCGCAAGGCAAGCACGTCATCGCCATGATGCATCACCACCTCATTGAACACATCGACGGCGAGGCAAAGTATCTCAAGGACTATATCGTCGACGATCACGACCAGGTGGCACAGACGTTGGCCAGCTGCGGCATACATGCCGTGTTCACAGGACACTTGCACATCACCGATGCCGTCACCAGCGGCACACTCACCGAGGTCGCCACGGGTTCGCTTTCCACCTACCCGATGCCCATGCGGGTCGTCACCATCGACCGTTCGCTCGATTCGCTGCGCGTCGACACACAGTTTGCCTCGTTCGGTCCCAGCGAGCAACTGCTGCAACAAGGTCGGGAGCAAATCGAACGCAACGTGCCCTCCGAGGCCAAAGTCCTCGCTCGCAAGATATGGCCACGCCTGCAAGACAAGTATAACCAACTCATGTCGTTTCTCCACGCCAATGGCACCGATGTCTCGCATGTTCCCAGCGGACCCGACGAAGCTGCTACCCTGCTCGTCAACAACATGCGCCAGCCCCTCACCCAGATTATGCTCACAATCACCAAGGGCGGCGAAGACCCACAACAGGCCATGGCACTCATCGCCACCATCAAGGAAGGAATGGTCAACATGGCATGCGACGCCTTCCCAGCACAACTGGCCGACGACATGGCCCACATGCTGGTCGAGAACCTGATGCCACGCATCGAACCCACCATGCGCAGTGCCCTCGAGGACCGAAACCAGGTGGGCAAGCCCAACGAGTCAAGCACCCCCGACCACCGACTCACCATCCAACTTTAGTTCAGGGGTCATGGGCTTGCTTGCAAGCCGTCAGAGTAAAAATGTTTAATACACCTGTTCGATAATTCGAAAATTCGTGATATCTTTGCGGTATGAAACAATACCTTGACTTGATAGAGCATGTGATGCGCGACGGCACACTCAAGCACGACCGCACAGGAACGGGCACCAAGAGCGTGTTCGGCTACCAACTGCGCTGCGACCTGCGCGACGGATTCCCACTGTTGACCACCAAGAAGGTGCACCTCAAGAGCATCATCTATGAACTGCTTTGGTTCCTTCAGGGTGATACCAACGTGCATTACTTGCAAGAGCATGGTGTGCGCATTTGGAACGAATGGGCAGATCCCGAGACGGGAGACTTGGGCCACATCTATGGTTATCAGTGGCGCTCTTGGCCCGACTATAATGGTGGTTTCATCGATCAGATACAGCAGGCAGTCGATGACATTAAGCATAATCCCAATTCCCGTCGTATCATCGTTTCGGCGTGGAATGTTGCTGATATCGACAACATGAACCTACCTCCTTGCCACGCATTCTTCCAGTTCTATGTGGCAGAAGGGCGTCTCTCGTTGCAACTCTATCAACGCAGTGCCGACTGTTTCTTAGGCGTTCCCTTTAACATAGCTTCCTATGCTCTCTTGTGCATGATGATGGCTCAGGTATGTGGTCTTCGTCCGGGTGAGTTCATCCACACCACTGGCGACACACACATCTATCAGAACCACCTCGAACAAGTTCACTTGCAGCTTAGTCGCGAGCCTCGTGCCTTGCCTCGTATGGTCATCAATCCCGATGTGAAGGACATCTTCGGTTTCCAGTACGACGATTTCCATCTCGAAGGCTACGACCCCTGGCCAGCCATTAAGGGAGTTGTATCTGTCTAAAAGAAGACCCCTTCCCCAGTCCCTCCCCGAGGGGAGGGGGAGAAGTCACTTTAATCCTCCCTGGGAGGAAAAACACCAATAGTGAGTA